>JBPCUG010000457.1:0-3532 GCA_051011275.1 Cyclobacteriaceae bacterium
ATGATAGATAGGGTAGGAGACGCGAGTATTCTCCGTTACGGAGGCGTCCTCATAATTTATGGATCGCGTATTAGGGTTAAAGGTTGTATTCTCAACAATAGCTCCGAACCTTATAGCGTCATAGATCTCTGGTTCCTTTTCTCGAGTTAAATTGATTACCTTGGCATAACAACCTCCTTCAAAATTAAAGACGTCATCGTCGCTCCATCCGTGTTCATCATCACCAATTAACCCTCTGTTTGGATCTGTAGATAACGTAGTCTTTCCAGTACCTGATAGACCAAAAAAGATTGCTGTATCGTGATTCTCACCCATATTAGCTGAGCAGTGCATAGCCAGAACATTCCGATCCTTAGGGAGTAGATAATTGAGCACAGAGAAAATCCCCTTTTTCATTTCACCGGTATAACCCGTACCACCGATAAGTATTACCTTTCGAGTGAAATTAATTATAGCGAAATTAGATTGTCGCGTGCCATCAACTTCAGGGTCGGCCTTGAAGTCCGGATTGCAAATTATCGTAAATCGCGGATCAAAATTCTTGAGTTTATAAGCCTCTGGCCTGATAAACATGTTATAGCAAAATAGATTGTGCCAAGCCTGCGTATTTACCACACGCAATCTCAGTCGATAAGTTTTATCAGCTCCGGCGTATGCATCCCGTACATAGAGTGTCTTTCCCTTGAGGGAAGCAACTACTTTGTCGTATAACAGGTCAAATTTTTCCGATGCAAATGGAATATTAATATCTCCCCACCATACTGAGTCCGAGGTGAGTTCGTCTTTTACGATAAAGCGATCTTTAGGGGAGCGTCCGGTAAATGCTCCTGTATTGCACATCAACGCACCAGTGTCAGAAAGGTACCCTTCCTTATTGTTCACTGCATGTTCTACTAGTTCGGCTGGGGTTAGATTCCAAAAGACTTTTCCTGCTTCTTCAATACCTAAATTTTCCAAGCCTGACGAGCCTGCTGCTACTTCTGGGTTTTTCATTTTTTGAGGTAGTAGTTTGCATTATTTTAGTGTGTAAAGATAAGTAAAATAATCACGTAGAAAGGTGCAATTTGGGTCCTTGTCAACTCAGGTAAGGATTGGTATCTTATTTGCTTAAATCAATCTTACGTTTTACTTTTAGAGGTTTTAAACAACATAATTTACCCAAAACCTGAATAGATGACAGCCGATGCTAGTATTAGCCACCAGGAGGAATATCTCTTTGGCCACCCGAAGGGATTATACATTTGTGCTTTAACAGAATTGTGGGAGCGATTTTCATTTTATGGAATGAAATTTTTGCTCCTTCTTTATTTAACCAAATATCATCTTTTTTCCGATGAAGGAAGTTTAGATGTTCTTGGAGCATATGCTGGTTTGGTTTATGCACTTCCGGTAATTGGCGGGATGCTGGCTGATCGATATCTAGGGATGAGAAAAGCGGTGATATTTGGGGGAATACTTCTGTGTTTAGGTCATTTAGGTTTGGCTTTTGAGGGTGATCAAGCTACTATGGTCAATGGAGTAGCACTGAAAGATACTTTTGCTCTTAACGTATTTTACTTTTCGCTGGCCTTAATTATTGTTGGAGTTGGTTTCCTGAAGCCTAATATTTCCACCATTGTGGGCAAGCTATATGAGCAAGGTGATCCAAGAAGAGATTCAGGGTTTACTATATTTTACATGGGAATAAACATTGGCTCCTGGAGTGCCACTTTGATTTGCGGTTACTTAGGAGAAACCTATGGATGGGGATATGGTTTTGGGGCTGCCGGAATTGGTATGCTATTAGGACTTTTGGTTTTTATCTGGGGCCAAAAATTCTTGCACGGTCATGCCGAACCGAAGGACCCGCAATTGCTTAAAGAGAAAGTCTTTGTGGGGATCAGTCGGGAATCTGTTATCTATATCCTTTCTATTGTTAGCCTCCTTGGTATTTGGTTTTTGGTCCAATCAAATGCGATTGTACATTGGACTTTGCAGGCAATGGCCCTAGGAGTATTGGTCTGGCTGATTTGGTTTCTTACCGTCCATTGCAATAAAGTAGAAAGAGGTCAGATGACAGTCCTTGCATCTCTCACCGTTTTCACAGTAGTGTTTTGGGCCTTGTTTGAGCAGTCAGCAGCTTCTATGACACTGTATGCTGACAGGGTGGTTGATAGGGTGATTCTAGACCGTGTATATCAGGCAGGATCTCAGACAGGAATCTATTTGCTAGGCGCAGGATTTGTGATGCTGGTATTTTTGGGTTTTATGTGGTTGAGGAGAAGCAGGAAGCGGTTTAATCAGTCAGAGATTAAAGTGACTTCCGTTATATATGCCATATTTGGAGCGGTTTTTCTTTATCTCGGTTATCGGTTATTTTCTTTTGGAGGACTAGTTTCACAAGTAGGAGAGGCAGGAATACCGGTGAAGTGGGAAGTAACTGCCGTGCAGGCGGGTTCTCTCAATGCGATGTTCATAATAATGCTGGCTCCAGTGTTTGCTTGGCTATGGACTAAACTTTCAAAGAACAAGCTAGAACCAAACACACCTGTAAAGTTTGGATTAGGAATACTCCAAGCAGGTTTGGGTTTTGGCGCTCTGGTATTAGGAGCAAGCATGCCTAACGAAGCCGGGAAAGTCGCTTTGATCTGGTTAGTGCTGGCATATCTATTACATACTATGGGCGAATTATGTCTGTCTCCAGTCGGGCTTTCTGCGGTTACAAAACTGTCAGTTCCCCGAGTTGTAGGTGTTATGATGGGCACATGGTTCTTAGCTACTGCATATTCAGAGTTGGTAGCAGCCCAAATTGCTAAATTCGCTGCAGTAGATACCGAAGGTGGGGAAATCACCGACGTCTCTGCCGCCCTGGGAATATATACCGATTTCTTTTCATCTCTGCTACTAGTCGGTGGCGGCGTTGGTCTGGTCCTTTTGTTGCTTTCTCCACTTATGAAGAGAGGCATGCACGGGGTTCACTAATTTATGATCATGCTGGTTATTCTGCCCTTTTTGTGCTATTCGTAACTTAAGATCTTACTCTAAGCAATGTAGAGATCAAGCATTTTTCTTCTCAAAATAGTGAAATTTTAAATAATTTTTGTTATATTAGGCAAAAGATTAGACTAAATATTGACTACAAAGCGTTATTTTTTAACATGGGGACCGATACAAACGCTCAAAAACAGCCTATCGTTTTGATTTCATACAAAGGAGATGTAACTGATGATCTCTTTCATTGTGTGATGGAACTGGTTGAGGACAAACTTGACCGAATGGAGGCCAGCACTAGATTGCGGCGGAAGATCTACCGTATTATGGTGGAGAGTTTACAAAACGTATACCACCATTTTGATGAAGCAGATTCGATGAAAGGATCGGCATTCCCAGTAACCTTTTCTCTAGAAAAAGGAAAGACCAATTACCACATTGAAACTGGGAACCATGTTTTGATGGATAAAGTGGATGATTTGAAAGTTTTTATAGATGGCATCAACAAGATGTCATCATCGGAGCTCAAGGAATATTATCGCAGGCAACTTAGCAATGGTCA
>JBPCUG010000458.1:0-4968 GCA_051011275.1 Cyclobacteriaceae bacterium
TACACCTGATGATGATGCACCTGAAGTTCACCAACAAAAAGATCAAAAGGCCTGGCAAGAACTTCTCAAGAAGCCCCAACCTAGTGATCCAATAAATTTAAATGGTGAAGATTAAATGGAGACCAAAGTCTGACCACAGGAGGTTGCAGGTAACACTAGATCCTTCTTTTGTTTTCAACGGTAATTTCGGAGCCCTCGGCGAGCATTACTGAGGTTGGTTCTTGGTTAGTCAAATCAGTGAATGCCTCTCCATATATTGAAGCAAAATCAACATCAATCTTATAGTCTATAACCTCATAGCAATTCCAACGAGGATGGGTTACTTCGTACTCAAAGGCTTCATCTGGTCCAGCCTTGGTATAGCCCCAGTAATGTTCGGTGATAAACTCGGATTCGGATGCTTTAATTATTACAGTCTGCTCTAGTGCGGCCTTGACAGAAAAAACATTTTCATTGCCATTTAACCACCAACTATACTTTACCTTCCTATGATCTTCCAACTCCTGCCAATTATGGGACATCTTCATAGTTTGGTAGTGTTCCTTATAGATAGTATTTGCCACAAAGGTCAGTGCGGCTTTTGGCACAATTTCCTTGGCAAATACCACTCCCCTCCTCCACTCACCTTTGTGATGGTGCCGCACATAAAATCTTAAATTCACCTCTTCAAAATTCCGATGAAATGGGATAGGTACACCAAGTAACTTGGTATTGAGAAACATAAAGCCTACTAAACTAACATAGCAGGTGTCATGCCATAAATCGAGCTCGGTTTTAGGGGGAACATATTTTACCAGCACAGCTGGATCAATCTTGTAGTTAGCAATGGCTAATTTTCTCCATTCCGCTTTTAAGAAGCTCATTAGTGATTTTCTTTCCGGAAAGCTAGGCCTTTATGAATATTCTTTTGGTTTTAGTGCCGGCTTCGGATATAGCGGTTCTTGTTAGTTTTACTTTCCCTCCCCCTTGGACATCAAAATGTAATTTGTCATATAAACCAGTAGGCATTCCGGGATACTCAAACTCGTTATTGCCTATATATTCAAATTTTCTTCCAAAGACTTCATTCTTCATCCACAGTAGATCATCCTGGCTAAAAAACTTCAGGCTTGCTCCAGTGTTACCACTTTTATATGTACCCACTATTTGATTGAGTGCAGCATAAGAAGCTTTCAATTTATCATTCATGTTGCAGTCGAAGTTGACCTTGTTGATTCCATTAGCCTCAGTGACTTTGAGAATTCTATTGCTGGCTGCGCCATTAGCCGCATAGGCATCCTTTTGCAGATATGGATCACCAACGAAGTAAATTTGAGTGATCAAGCTTTGATATCCGGGTGCAGATACCATTATATGGAAATGTGCGGGCCTAATAGTTCCGTCCCCAACATCGTATGGCACGGGCATCTGACTTGTGAACTTGTATTTTCCATTCTCATCGCAATAAGTAGTTCCTCTGTATAGAAATTTCTCAGAGTCATTGTCATATATTTCCTCGGCAGAACAGTGCCAGAGTTCTACTTTGGCCTCCTTATATGGGGTTTGACAATCCTTATGTCTCACCACCCCAGAGAGTTCAACCAAGTCACCTGGTGCACCTTTAATAACGAGATTATCTCGAACCGGGCTATTCGGTCTGTAAAATGGCCCCAGGATATCGGTGGTGGTTTCGCAATCGCCTTCGTAAGAAGTTCCGTTGAATTGGATAAAGCCGGAGGTTGATACTGCCACTGCGCTAAGGCCGGCAAGTTTCGTAAATTTTCTTCTTTTCATAGTTAGTGAGGTTTGGAGGAAGTTAGCGATTTTCTCCGAAAACCTAAAGCTTGCACATGCTATCTATTTAATTCTCCTGAACTTCGCGAATACGTTTGGGTTGGTGGTCCCTACTGGGATAAGGGAATCACCTTCAACAATATATTGCTGAATCAAGTTTGGCTCTAAACCACTTGCATCCTCTACCTCTAATGCGGCTGTAGTGGTTTTAATTACTATGGTATCAGAAACTAGCTCGTATTTTGAAGCGAAAGTCGAACCTAATTCTCCTAAAAAATAATCCACATCTTCGTGGTTCTTAAAAAACAAACTGTCTGCGGGGCTGTTTTGTAAACTAAAACTCCGCCATTTTGTCGCCACTAAACTGCTTGAATTAGACGTAGGCATCCTCGCTCCCACTTCTCTCAGCCACTTGTCCAACATACCCATAAGCTCCTCGACTTTCTCCGGCTCGTGATCTGTCAAGTTATTCTTCTCTCCAATATCCTCCTTCAAATTATAAAGCTCCTGATGGTCATCTTCATAAAACCGGATCAGTTTATAATCGCCATAGCGGACAGCCGAACCAGGGCTGCCACCTTGGTTCCCGTAATGCGGATAGTGCCAAAATATCGCTCTAGGAGCTTGTGCCTCTCCGTGTAACAAGGGTAGTAGGCTTACACCATCCAGATGCTGTTGAGGCTCTAGATCAAGGCCTCCCATCTCCAAAAACGTGGGGTAGTAATCCGTACTTGTAACTGGCACGCTGCTTTTACTATTGGGTGGGGTGACTCCAGGCCATTTGATGATCAATGGTTCGCGAATCCCGCCTTCATATAGCCACCCTTTGCCTGCCCTTAAAGGAAGGTTGCTGGTGGGGTGTCCTTCGGAAGTGCTTAGTCCACCGTTGTCTGAAGTAAAAACGATTACCGTATTTTCATCAAGCCCTAAGTCCTTTAGCTTATCAAGTACTTTTCCAATAGCCAGGTCCATTGCCTCAACCATTCCAGCATATACACTATGTTCCTGGATAAGTCTTACTTTGCGCTCTCCTTCTTGTCCCCAAATGGAATCTTGAGACAAACTCCAGTCCGCTTTTTTTGCCTCATACTTAGCCGTCAGATCCTCACGGGATCGAAGAGGTGTATGGACGGAATAAAAAGACAGATAAGCCAAGAACGGCTGGTCTTTATGTTGCACTATGAACTGCACCGTCTCCTGCGCCAATCTATCTGGCAAATGTTCTCCATCCATCCCGTCAGACAGTTTTGGGTTTTTATAGGGAGAAAAGTAGCTCGGCGGACTTCCCTTTTTGAAGCCTCCCTTATTTACATCAAAACCTTGGTCTTCCGGATCAAAACCTTGGTCACCTAGATGCCATTTCCCAGCAAAAAAAGTAGCGTACCCATTTTCCTTGAGCGCCTCAGCTAAGGTCTTTTCTTCTAGAGCCATTTGCTCATTGTAGGCAGCTGGCAGCAGAGGTTTCTTCCCAGTGTGGTGCTTATGAGCGTTTTCAGGCTGAGGAGCGCCAAACCAATCGGTAGTGTGCATGCGAGCCGGGTACTTCCCAGTCATAATGCTGGCTCGGGTTGGACTGCATACAGGGCAAGCCGCATATGCCTCCATAAACTGCATCCCTTCGCTGGCTAGTTGGTCTAGGTTAGGGGTCTCATAAAAGCTGCTACCGTAACAACCCAAGTCCTTCCAACCCAAATCATCTACCAGAATAAATAGGAAATTAGGTTTGGTTGCTTCCGGCTGTTCTTGCGCAGTTTCTTGAGGCTGGCAGCCTGCCAGCGTTATGAAGATTGCCAATATGCTTAAGAGTCTTCGAGCCATGATTGATAGTATTTTCCATCATCGATTTTAAGGGCCTCTTCGGTAACCATCAGAGGTTTAAAAGTATCAATCATCACTGCCAACTCATGCGTTTCTTTTTTACCGATGCTTCGCTCGTATGCCCCAGGATGCGGCCCATGCGGTATTCCACCAGGATGCAAAGTTATGTGTCCCTTTTCAATATTGTTGCGACTCATAAAATCACCATCAACATAATAAAGCATTTCATCAGAGTCAATATTGGAGTGATTGTACGGTGATGGAATAGCCTTAGGATGGTAGTCATACATGCGCGGACAGAAAGAACAAACTACAAAAGCGCCCGTTTCAAAGGTCTGGTGCACTGGAGGCGGCTGATGCACCCTGCCGGTTATGGGTTCAAAGTTGTGGATGGAGAAGCCGTAAGGAAAATTGTAACCATCCCAGCCTACTACATCAAAAGGATGAGTATCATAAACCAAAGAATGAAGTTTGCCTTGTTTTTTAATCTTCATAACGAAATCACCTTTCTCATCGTATGTCTCTAAATCTCGAGGTAGTTTATAATCCCTCTCACAATAAGGTGAATGCTCTAGTAATTGACCAAACCAATTGCGATATCGTTTGGGTGTGTAGATGGGATGAAAGGACTCCGAGTAAAGCAACCGGTTTTCGGTAGTGTCAAAGTCTATTTGGTAGATCATGCCTCTAGGAATGATCAGATAGTCTCCATATTCAAAAGGGACCTGACCCAGTAATGTTCTCAACGTCCCCGATCCTTGGTGAACAAAAAGCAGCTCGTCAGCATCCGCATTTTTGTAAAAGTAGGTACTTAGCGACTTTTTGGGAGCCGCCAATCCGATATGGATGTCACTATTAACCAATAATGGCTTTCTGCTATCTAAAAAATCATCCTCAGGCGTCACTTCAAAACCTTTGAGCAAGCGGGCGGTGATATTCTTGTCCACAGAGATCTTTGGGCTTACGTCGACTGCTTCAGCAATTTCTTTGACCATGGTGGGACGATGGATTTGATACATTAGGGATGACATACCATCAAAGCCGATAGTGCCGAAAAGTTGCTCGTAGTACAATCCACCCCCTGGCTTTTCAAAAACAGTGTGTCTCTTCTGAGGTATTCTTCCTAGCTTATGGTAAACGGGCATAGTGGTGTAATCAAATAAAACAAACTTTTTTGCTGACCTAAAATCTATATATTTATGCTATTGTATTGAAAAGCAATTTAGTCTTTTGAACCATTAAAATGATACCTACTCTTAAGAAATTTCAGCCCCTTTTGCTTTGTGTGGTTTTGCTGATTATTGGCTGCAAGCAGAAAGAAGAAAACAAGTTCATCAGCCAGTGGCCGGGCACCTGGCGGGTCTGGTTAGGCCCTGA
>JBPCUG010000459.1:0-9574 GCA_051011275.1 Cyclobacteriaceae bacterium
GCCGGGTAATCTTCATGACCAATACCGTTCCAGGGGATGTGGTCGACATACAGACGACGAAAAAAAGAAAGGCCTATTTTGAAGGGACAACCATCAAATTTCATTCATACTCCGACAAGCGTACTGAACCAAAATGCGAACATTTTGGTGTTTGTGGTGGTTGTAAATGGCAACATATCAATTACCAAACGCAACTAACTTACAAACGACAGGAGGTAAAAGATCAATTGGAGCGTGTGGCGAAAGTATCTTTACCGGAAATCGCTCCCATTGTTCCAGCGCCTAAAACTGAATATTATAGAAACAAGCTAGAGTTCACTTTTTCTAATCGCCGCTGGTTGAGTACTGAGGAGATCCAATCGGGAAAAGAGCTGGTGCGGAAGGCATTGGGTTTTCACAAACCCAGAATGTTTGATAAGATCGTCGATATTGAGCACTGTCATTTGCAGCCGGAACCTTCAAACACTGTCAGGCTGGCCTTAAAGGATTTTGCCTTGGAGAAAAATCTTAGTTTCTATGATCCGGTCAAGAAAGCCGGTTTGCTTCGCAATCTGATTATCAGGACTACCGATACCGAACAACTAATGGTTATTGTTCAATTCGGGCAATTTGCGGAAGCAGAAATCGATCTGGTAATGGCGTTTGTAAAGGACAAATTCCCTGAGATCACTTCATTGTACTATGTCATAAATACCAAAGGCAATGATACCTTTTTGGACTTAGAAGTGATCCATTACCATGGATCAGGCCATATCGAGGAGCAAATGTCCAGTTACCTCGATCCGGATAAACACCTACGCTTTATGATCGGGCCTAAGTCATTTTACCAAACCAATACCCAGCAAGCCTACCAATTGTATCGCGTGGTCGCTGACCTGGCTGGTTTGTCCGGAAAGGAGGTAGTATATGACCTGTACACTGGCACTGGTACTATAGCACTATTTCTGGCTGAATTGTGTAAAAAGGTGATCGGCCTCGAATACGTAAATGAGGCCATCGAAGATGCGCAACAGAATGCCCAGATCAATAAAATAGAAAATGCCTACTTCCGAGCTGGGGATATTAAAGACCTTTTGCAGGAAGAAATGTTCAAAGAATTCGGCGCCCCCGACCTGATCATTGCCGATCCGCCCAGAATGGGAATGCATCCTAAAGTTGTAAATCGCCTATTGGAAATAGCTGTTCCGCGCATCGTTTATGTAAGCTGCAATCCGGCTACCCAAGCAAGGGACATCGCCCTACTGGATCCCAGGTATGAGGTTAGTGCAGTTCAGCCTTTGGATATGTTCCCACACACGCATCATGTAGAGAATGTGGTTTTATTGGAGTTGAGGGACTAGAGGTAGGGGTTAGGATGCTGGAATAGTGGAATACTGAAGACAGGCTCTAAAATGTCATCAGCGAAACTTGGCGGAATAATTTGCGAAAATCTGATAGAGAGAGAGCAGGTGTTAGATAATTCGGAAATTACTATTTTTAAGCATAAAGATGAATCATGCAAAACGATCCTGAATTAAACGGCAAATACCTCGGCACCATATCAAAGGATTTTGTTTTGGTAGCCGAAACTTTAAAGGAAGCCTCCTATCAAATACGCAAGCGTGGCTTTTCCGATTTTCCTATCTTTCCCGTTTGCAAGGAAGAGCAACCAATTGGCAAGCTATTGATAGACAGAAAGGAGCTGGCTTTAGACTGGAATTACTACGTCACTTACCTGCATGAGTTTGAACAAAGAAAATTAATCGAAGATTCGGAGCGATTTAAAGCTAATTACAAAGCTCCGGAAGAGTTCTGCTGCCTTTTCGTTGTGGATCAGGCGTTCACTAAGTTTTTGTATATTCCTTTTCCGGAGGAGAGCTAGTTCGTTATTGGTTCCTCGTTCTTAGTTCTTAGTTGATGCATATTAGCGCATTAGCACATTAATCAAAGTGCTTCCATCCCTGAGCAGTAAGTGGCACCAGATTGTTGCCTTTTGTAATCAGTTTCGCTCCTTGATCGGCATCGGTTATGTAGCCAATTACCTCAACATCATTTATTTTTTCCAGTTTCTCAAAATCATTTTGGGATATAGCAAAGAGCAATTCATAATCCTCTCCGCCATTCAAGGCACAAGTGGTAGCGTCAATATTGAACTCAGCGGCTGTTTCAATAGTAAGCGAGTCAATTGGCAACTTCTCTTCATGAATAGCAGCCCCCACACCAGAATTCTTACAGATATGCAATACCTCTGAGGCCAACCCATCGGAAATATCAATCATTGCGGTAGGCAAAATCTTTGCCTCTTTTAATGCTTCAATCACATCTGTTCTGGCCTCAGACTTGAGCTGTCGCTGGACCAGATAATCGTAAGCATCCAGCTTGGGTTGCATCTCGGGATTACTTAGGAAAGTTTGCTTCTCTCTTTCCAGCACCTGCAGGCCCAGGTAGGCGGCACCTAGGTTGCCACTCACCACAAGCAGATCGTTTGGTTGTGCTCCCTGTCGCTTTACCAGGTCATTTTTATTCGTTCGCCCTACAGCAGTTATTGAAAGGACAAGCCCGGAATGAGATGCGGTAGTGTCGCCTCCCACCAAATCAACATTGTATTGTTTGCAGGCGTATTTGATACCTTCATACAGGGCGTCAACCGCTTCCAAAGAGAAGCGATTGCTAAGCCCAATATTTACTGTTATCTGCTCAGCCACACCATTCATGGCCGCGATGTCGGATACATTCACAGCAACCGCTTTGTATCCCAAATGGTGAATAGGCACATAGGAAAGATCGAAATGTACCCCTTCCAACAACATATCGGTAGCTATTAAAAGGTAAGCGTCTCCAATATCAATCACAGCTGCGTCATCGTCAATACCAAGTACTGAAGAAGTCTGGTTTAGTTTAAAGTTTCCTTTAATCCGGTCAATTAATCCAAACTCCCATAAATCCTGCAATTCAGTTCTGCCGGGGTTTTTAGCTGAATTTCCTTCCTGATCACTCATATTGAATTATGCAAAATGCATTTGAAAATTACACACATTGGTTTAACAAAGTTACTGCTTCCTCCCCGGGGAGGATAATGGGTAAATTGCAATTCGATCAAATTTGAAGATAATTCCTAATCATATGAAAAAACTAGCCTTACTTAGCCTACTGCTTGTTTTCCTTTTCTCAGCTTGCGGACCCAAACCTCAATTTAAAACAGCAAAAGGAAAGAAAAAAAACAAGTATTACAATAGTCTGCAATACAAAAAAGCATACAAGCCCTAGCAATTCAGGGTCTCTAATCTCCATCGACTATTTCCTGGCAGAGCTCAATCAACACCCCATTAGTGGACTTTGGATGCAAAAAACAAACCCACTTGTTATCGGCTCCTCTTTTGGGTTCAGTATTTATGACTTCAAATCCCTCTCCTTTTAATCGCTTTATTTCGGCGTTTATATCCGCTACTTCAAAAGCCAAATGATGTACGCCCTCTCCTCTTTTATTGATGAACTTGGCTATAGGACTGTCCTGATCTTTAGCCTCAAGCAATTCAATCTTAGTTTCGCCAACTTGAAAAAAAGAAGTAATCACGGCTTCGGAGACGACCTCTTCAGTTTTATAAGGTTCTGTGTTAAAAAGCCGGGCAAACAGCGGATTTGATGTCTTAAGATCATTTACTGCAATCCCAATATGCTCTACATTTAACATGGCTGTTTATTCTTTTGCGATTATTGTTTAATTTTGCAATAAACGAAACTTTTGCTGGGTGAGAAAGGTTTTAGGGAATAATCCAAAACCCGATGCCCTGCCCTAACGGAACGAAATTTATGAAGGTGGATGTACACGTTGAAAGCGCTCGAATACAGGAGGAAATAGCCGATCATTTAGGTCTTAAGGATAACGGATTGATTTTTGAGTATCAAAACATAGAACAAAAAGTAAAGCTGGATTTGATCACCGTCAATCCAAGGCATAATCAATCTTTTTTATTTCACTCAGTAACCGGTTATGACAAGGTTGACGCTTTGAACAGAATGATGGAATACGTAAAGACCTATAAGGAAAAGGAAAGTCCATATACCATTCAGTGGCGAGCACATAGTGATAGCGAATTGCACACTTCCTATTTCAGTGCCAAAAACATAATAGATGCGCTGGACAAACTTTACTATGGACGAGATATGAATACCATTACGGTTTTCAGTGTTGTATTAAATCCAGTAACTTAGCAGCAGCTAAACTGTTGAGATAAGAAACAAAAAACTAAGAAAATGATCAGTGTAACAGATAAAGCGAGCAATAGGATAAAAGAGCTGAAAACCCAAGGTGGGCACACCGACGAGCATCATTTGCGGGTCTCAGTAGAGGGCGGTGGTTGCTCCGGTTTGATGTACAACCTTGACTTTGATAGCACTATAAATGAGACTGATGAGGTTTTCGAAGAGAAAGGGGTAAAGATATTGGTCAATAAAAAGAGCCTGCTTTACCTACTGGGCACCACCCTCGATTTTTCAGATGGTCTAAATGGAAAAGGCTTCCAGTTTATCAATCCCAACGCCTCTCGTACCTGCGGCTGTGGGGAGAGCTTTGCAGTCTAGTAAGCTCTTACTTTTTTCCCTCTCATAAAATTTATAAACGCTTTGTTGACCACCCTGTTGCCACCGAGAGTTGGATAGTCGCCGGTAAAGTACCAATCACCAGTATGATTTGGGCAAGCTAAATGCAGGTTGTCTACCGTCTGATAGATAACCTTTATTTCAGGAGTATATTGCTGGGAAATCATTTGACCAATCTTGTCAGAAACTGCTTCATAAGAATATGGTTCATAAAGCTCCTTAACATGATTAACCGGAGCAGCCTCCTCCATAGAGGCCATACACTTATCATATACTTCGTCCAACAGATACTCTTTGCCTGTCTCTTTCAGCAATTCAAGCACAGCACGGAAGGCAACAAACTCTTTCATTCTGGACATGTCAATTCCATAACAATCAGGGAAACGAATCTGAGGAGCCGATGAAGCAATTACAATCTTCTTAGGCTCCAAACGAGACAACATAGCCAGAATACTCTTTTCCAAAGTAGTACCTCTTACAATAGAATCGTCGATCACCACCAAGGTGTCCTGCCCTTTTTTGATCACTTCATAGGTGGTATCATAAACATGGGCCACAAGATCATCTCGATGGTCGTCATCGGTAATGAAAGTGCGTAGTTTGGCATCTTTGATCACCAACTTTTCCACCCTGGGGCGAAAGCTCAATAGCTGCTCCAATGAATCGGGATGGGGTTTCTTTTCTATAATAATGTCTTTTCTTCTTTTGGCTAGGTACTCATCCAAGCCCTCCACCATTCCAAGGTATGACGTCTCCGCGGTATTGGGAATGTACGAGAAGATGGTGTGCTTCAAATCATTGTCAATGGCCTCCAGAATTTGAGGTAATAGTAATCGGCCCAGCTGTTTGCGTTCCTGATATATGTCTGGATCCGTTCCCCTGGAAAAATAGATCCGCTCAAAGCTGCATGACTTCTTTTCCAAAGGTTCAATAAAGGATCTTTGGGCAAAGGCCCCATTTCTTTCCACTATCAACGCGTGGCCAGGTTTAATTTCATTGATCTCCTGATAGTCGACATTAAAGGCGGTCTTAATTGCTGGCTTTTCCGAAGCAGCTACTACTACTTCATCATCAGCATAAAAGTAAGCCGGGCGTATGCCGGCGGGATCACGGGCAACAAAAGATGCCCCATACCCGGTAAGCCCCACCATCGCGTAGCCTCCGTCAAAATCTTTGCAAGAACGACGAAGTACCTTCTGCAGATCAAGCTCTTCGGCTATCAAATGGGTGATCTCCTGGTTGGTATATTTCCCCTTATACTGATCAAAAATCAATTGGTTTTCTTCATCAAGGAAGTGACCCATTTTTTCAAGTACGGTTACAGTATCCACTTTTTCTTTGGGGTGCTGTCCGAGGTTAACCAATGTATCAAATAGTTGATCTAAATTGGTCATATTGAAATTACCGGCCAACACCAGGTTTCGCGACCGCCAATTGTTTTGCCTGAGCATTGGATGGCAGTTCTCAATTTTATTCTTACCATGGGTACCGTATCGCAAATGACCCAACCATACCTCCCCACTAAAACCGCAGTTCTTTTGAAACCATTTTGCTTGATAAAATTTGTCTTTGCCCTCTCTTTTGGCCTTTCCAAATTTTCTCTCCAGTTTGGAAAAGATCGCCTGAATAGGTTGTGTATCTACTGACCTGTACCGACTGATATAGCGGCCACCGGGTGCGATGTCCAGTTTGATGTTGGCCACTCCGGCTCCATCCTGACCCCGGTTATGCTGCTTTTCCATTAGCAGGTAAAGCTTTTTCACCGCATATAAAGGGGTACCATATTTTTCTATGTAGTAGGTAAGAGGTTTGCGTAGCCGGATAAAGGCAATACCGCATTCGTGCTTGATGGCGTCGCTCATGGGAGGCTCTTGGTAAGCACGAAGTTAAAACTATTATCGATTTCCGTCAAATAATATCAAGGATTGATTGAAAAGATAGGTTGGGAAGTCCGGCAAACTAATCGTTGGACTATTCCCATAGCTTATACAATTCCAGATGCACCTCTTCTTGAAAAAACAGCTTGGTAGAATGCTCGAAAGATTCAGTATAGTCAGAGATCATGAATTTATCAGCAGGGCTGCTGGATTGACTTAGCAAATTGTGAAACTCCAAAAAGGCTTTCAGTGATTTTGCAACGATCTCCGAGGAATCAATCACATCTACTTCACCGTTGTAAAACTCCTGGATGGCATTCTTGATCAATGGATAGTGTGTACATCCCAGGATCAAAGCCTTTAGGTCCTGCAATTCCGGATTATTAAGGTACTTAGCAATAATGCTTTCACTGATCTGGTCCTTGAAGAAACCCTCTTCGATCATTGGTACCAACAGAGGGGTTGGTAGGGCTTTGAAGTCGATGCCTTGATCTTGTTTTTCGATCTTGTTTTTATATACTTGTGAGCCTACAGTTTGTTTTGTACCGATCAATCCGATGCGATCTCCCGCATGCTGCTCCCTGGCATAATCTATCACCGGATCAATCACATTCATTACCTTGGAACGCCTTCCAACATACTCTTTGACTAGCTCATAAGCCGCTGCCGAAGCGGAGTTACAGGCGATCAGGATCAGCTTGCAATTGTGCTCCAACAAAACATCACATATCTTTATTGAATAGGCCTGGATCGCGGCAGTAGATTTGTCGCCATATGGTAGATGAGCGGTGTCACCAAAATACACTAGCTGTTCCAGCGGTAGAAGTTCCTTTACTGCGTGTGCGACGGTCAAACCACCTATGCCACTATCAAAAATACCAATGGGATCAGTTGCCTTTGAGGCCATTCACTAATTTTTTGGCTTAAAGATGATAATAATTTTTTGAGTAGCGCTTTAGCTTTAGGAATTTTTAGAAAAAAACCCAAAATTAGATGAAGCAATCCTTTTTTACAAAAGGAGTCTTTCGTCTACCAAAAGCAGAAATGTGAAAATAGCTATTCTAATCCCGCTCGTTGCAATGCTTATAACCTGCTCAAAGCCAACAATTCAGGACTCAAGCACGGACCTGGTACAAGCATCTACAGAAAATAAGGTCCTTGCGGCAAAAGGCGACAACCAAATGGTACTAGCAGCTTCGGCCTTTCTAAATAGCCTCACACCTGAACTAAAATCTCAGGCCTCCCTTTCTTTCGATGACGAGCAACGTGAAATATGGAATTATGTGCCATTGAACAATCGAGTTGGGGCTCGTATCGGCCATCTCAATGAAGAGCAGCAAAACTTGGCCTTTGCCTTATTAAAGACAGGCTTAAGCAATCGTGGTTATAAAGTGGCTAGAGAAATAATGGCTCTGGAAGAGGTTTTGGTTATTAAGGAAAATCACGAACCTGGAAGCGACTAGAGAAATCCAACTAAATATTTCCTCACTATTTTTGGTCTACCTTCTAGTAAGTCACCTTGGGGCTGGAAATATGAAGGGCACCATCTTTCATTAAATTACTCCTCTGTTGAGAGTAGTGTATCGGTAACCCCGGCTTTTTTGGGAGCTAATCCAGCGGAAGTAGATATTGAAATGGGCAAAGGCAAAAGAGTACTAGCCGAATTGGAAGACAGAGGTCGAGAGTTTATGCATTCTCTAAATACTGAACAACAACAAAAAGCCTTGATCAGCACTAAAGCGTATAGTGAGATCCTCACAGAATCGAATAGTTTTGCCAGTTTGGAAAAATTTGAGGGATTGCCTTATGCTGAAATGACATTGGACCAGCAAAGCAAATTGGCTGATCTGATAAAGTACTATGTCAATACCATGGAACCCCAGATAGCCGATGAACAATGGAGTAGAATAAAAGCCCATAAGTTGCACGGCTTTTATTTTGCATGGGCCGGTAGTCTAAGGAAAAACGAAAAGCACTACTACAGGATACATGGGCCGGTCACCATTATAGAATACGATAACACCCAAAATAATGGCAATCATGCACACAGTGTTTGGCGGGATACTGAAAACGATTTTGGACGAGACTTATTAAAAGAACATCATATGGAACACGAGCACTGATCTTTTGACATATTATTTGCCCTTCACCACAAGCTATTTCCATACCTCTTTGTTCGTTACCGCAGTACTTTGATTTTATCTAAAAAAACTGGTGGTATTCATAGTATTTTCTATCTTTATCATAATAACGTGATTGAATTATTGACTAGTTGGAATTGTTATTACATTAAAACCAGATGCGCCATATGAGCGCATTTCTCATACTACCGTAGACCCATGTCAGAATCATCCAACCCTGTCGAACTCGAAAAAGTCGTCATCCGATTTGCCGGCGATTCGGGTGACGGAATGCAACTAACCGGCTCCCAGTTTACCTTTACCTCTGCTTTAATCGGGAACGATCTAGCTACCTTCCCTGACTTTCCAGCCGAGATCCGTGCCCCGCAAGGAACCGTGGAGGGCGTATCCGGCTTTCAAGTTCAAATAGGGAAAATCGATATATATACTCCAGGAGATGAAGCGGATATGCTAGTAGCCATGAATCCGGCAGCGCTGAAGTCCAATCTTCAATGGGTGAAAAAGGGAGGCAATGTGATTGTCGATACCGATTATTTTGTCGATCGTAACATCACTAAAGCCGGCTATGAAAGTAATCCTCTAGAAGATGATAGCTTGCAAGATTACAATGTGATCGAGGCCCCTATTACTTCCCTTACCAAAACTGCGCTGGAAGGTATTGAACTTGACAACAAGAGCATCGTAAGGTGTAAAAATATGTTTGCCTTGGGTATGATGTATTGGCTCTTCGACCGCACTCGGGATGAAACCGTAAAATTTCTTGAAGCCAAGTTTAAAAAATATCCGGCCCTGATAGAGGCCAACAAAAAAGCGTTGGATGCGGGATATAATTACGCGTTGACTATCCGCGCAATCCCCTCGAAGTATAAAGTACCTGCAGCCGTAATTGAAGAAGGCACTTATCGGCATATCTCGGGCAATCAAGCTACTGCCTGGGGATTTCTGGCGGCTGCTGAGAAATTAGGCAAGAAACTATTT
>JBPCUG010000460.1:0-3460 GCA_051011275.1 Cyclobacteriaceae bacterium
TGGTATCTGCAAGCTACTCCGGGGGAAATATTATTTTTTCTCTCGATCAAATTGATCAGGTATTTGACCCTAATGAATCGGAAATAGAAAGCTTCAAAAATGAATCTTTTCGCAGCAATGGAGCTTGGCTCAACGGTCGTGCTTATGATTCGGAGGAAACTTTGATGGCTGACTTACGCAGTGTTTCCAGCGGTATAGCAAAATATGGGATTATCAACCAAAAGGGTTTCGACCGATACCGCATCAAAGCTTTGAAATACGATATCGCAAAAGCCGCCTCTCAAGGACCGGTTAAGGATAATCCTTCATTGTTTCTCATTCTTACTTATGGCCTTTGTGTTCTGGGTGCCGCAATGTACATTTTACCAAAAGTAAAGGTAGAGGGTCCTCCGGGGATAAAGAACAACGGTATTTTTAATTCCGTATTGAAGAATAGAGGATGGCTTGGTATATTGACTGGGACCTTTCTGATCGTATTCTATATCTTTCTGTACTACTATCCCCAGTATATGACCAACTGGATCATTACTGTGGATCCAGTGAGTTTATTTCTTAAGAATAGCCCAGCCGGTGCTTTCTTTCTATACGGTTTCATATACACCTTATGTATTCTAGTAATGGGGGTACGAATGGCGATTAAATATAGGCACAGCAAGTACCAATTGGTTCGAACTGCCTCGGTGATGTTCTTCCAGACCGCATTCGCGTTTCTGATCCCTGAAATTCTGGTCAGGCTTAATAAGCCATATTTCGATTTTAAAAATATTTGGCCCTTAGACTACGACTTCTTTTTTGACAACGAACTTAGCACGCTACTTGATAGTGGAAGTTTGGGTGTGTTCATGCTGGGATGGGGAATCGCCTTAATTATTATAGGCGTCCCGATTTTTGTTTATTTTTTTGGCAAGCGATGGTATTGCTCCTGGGTGTGCGGTTGTGGCGGTCTGGCAGAAACCCTGGGTGATCCATTCAGGCAGTTATCTGACAAGTCATTAAAGGCCTGGAAAGTTGAGCGCTGGATGGTCCATGGTGTACTGGCCTTCGCAATAATTATGACCGCGGGTGTTCTTTATACATATTTCTCCCAGAGCAGCGAAATTTTGGGAATTAATACCTACTCATTAAGAGAACACTATGGTGCTTGGATTGGCGCAGGCTTTGCCGGTGTGATCGGTACCGGTTTTTACCCATTTATGGGCAACAGGGTTTGGTGCCGGTTTGGGTGCCCGCTAGCAGCTTACCTAGGGCTGGTACAGCGGTTTAAGTCCCGTTTCCGGATTACTACTAACGGGGGCCAATGTATTTCCTGCGGTAACTGCTCCACTTATTGCGAAATGGGTATTGATGTTAGGTGGTACGCACAAAGAGGTCAAAACATTGTACGATCATCATGCGTAGGATGCGGCATTTGTTCTTCAGTTTGCCCACGGGGAGTTCTAAACCTGGAAAACAAAGCAGAAAAAGGGCGGTTGAATAAACCAATCTTGATTGGCAACGATAGCCTAGTAGTTAATTCTCAGGAATCAGCTGAGTGATCCTTCAATTATTGGCTAACTTTGGTCAGGACAACTATTTGCGGAACTATTTTGTTATAGCTATTGTCCAATAATGGACATAAAAACATCCCATTTGTTTATAATTTTGCCGATTCTTAATCAAATCTGTACCTATTGAGGCCTAATATTAAGGTGATCATCCCGGCCTTTAACGAAGAAAATGCGGTGGGAAACGTTATATGGGAAATACCCAAGGAGCTAGTAAGCGAAATCATCGTGGTGAATAACGCCTCAACGGACCGCACTGAAATAGAAGCAAAAAAAGGTGGAGCTACAGTTTTGAACGAGCCAAAGAAAGGTTACGGACGAGCATGTTTGAAAGGGCTAGATTATCTTGCTTCACTTACTGATGAAAAGATCGATATAGTAGTTTTTCTTGATGCAGACTATTCAGATTACCCAGAAGAGATGCCAAATTTAATACAACCAATCATTGAACAGGATGTAGATTTAGTAATAGGAACAAGATCACTAGGGCAGAGGGAAAAAGGATCTATGACCCCACAACAGATTTTTGGGAATTGGTTGGCCACCAACATGATAAAACTTTTCTATCGAGCAAATTTTACTGATCTGGGTCCATTCAGGGCAATTAAATACGATAGCCTGAAGAAAATTGACATGCAGGATCAAACTTATGGCTGGACGGTAGAGATGCAATTGAAAGCGGCCAAACAAGGGTTGAAATTTGCTGAAGTCCCGGTTAATTACCGGGTAAGAGTAGGAAAATCAAAAGTTTCTGGTACGGTAAAAGGCACTTTTATGGCCGGATATAAAATCATTTGGACAATTTTTAAGTACCTGTGATGGAATACCTGGTCGTTATCGCGTATTTGATCGCACTATTGCTGATCTTTTTGTTTAGCCTAGGTCAACTCCATTTATCCTGGCATTATCTAAGTAATAAGAAAGAGGGCAAAAAGGATAAAAAGTTAGTTAATTCTAAAACTGCTTCTCTTCCTAAAGTAACGGTACAGCTACCCATATATAACGAATTATATGTAGTGGACCGTTTGATCGATTCTGTTGCTTCGTTTGACTATCCCAAAGAACTGTTGGAAATTCAAGTGCTAGATGATTCAACCGACGAAACTGTTTCTATAGTCGAGAAAAAGGTTCACAGCTATCAGGAAGGAGGAGTTGATATCAAACATATCAAAAGGCCCAACCGAAAGGGGTTTAAAGCTGGGGCCTTGCAGTACGGATTGGAACGTGCCAGTGGAGAGTTTATAACTATTTTTGATGCCGACTTTTTACCACAAAAAGATTTCTTGCTCAATACGGTAGGAAGTTTTGACCGTGAAAATGTCGGACTCATCCAAACCCGGTGGGGTCATATTAATGAGAATTACTCAACCCTTACCAAACTTCAAGCTTTTGGTTTAGACGCCCATTTCTCGGTTGAACAAGATGGCCGCAGTCATGCCGGAAGTTTTATTAATTTCAATGGGACTGCAGGAGTATGGAGAAAGAAATGTATTATCGATGCCGGTGGATGGTCAGCCGATACACTTACTGAAGATCTCGACCTTAGTTATAGAGCTCAAATGAAGGGATGGAAATTCAAGTTCCTGGAGGATGTAGTTGCGCCAGCCGAATTACCTGTGCTGATGCCTGCCATTAAGTCACAGCAGTTCCGCTGGAATAAAGGGGCGGCTGAAACGGCCAAAAAAAATCTGGGAAAAGTCTTAAAGTCAAAGATTGGATTTACTCATAAGATCCATGCGGTATTTCACCTTTTGAATAGCTCAGTGTTTGTCTGCCTATTGATAGCGGCATTATTAAGCATTCCAATGCTATTCATTAAAGATGCTTATCCTGAGTTCAATCAGATCTTTAACCTTGGCAGCATATTTTTAATAGGGTTTTTCTCAATTGCATTCTTCTACTGGACTGCCTCCAAA
>JBPCUG010000461.1:0-3905 GCA_051011275.1 Cyclobacteriaceae bacterium
GCGTTAGCCTCCTGTCTCCACTAACAAAAGCTCTGGCATCCTTTACCGTTTTGAAACCTTTCAATTTGGCTATTGCTTGTTGAACAGTATGACTAGTACTTTTGTTTGGAGCTCCTTTCTTAGCCACTGCTCTAGTTTTTCTCTTGACTGTCGTTCTTGGCTTCGTGGTCCTGGCCACGGCTTTAGTTTTACGCCTAGTGGTTGTTTTGCGTCTTTTGCTTACAGCTTTGGCCCTGCCCGCAGTTTTCTTCTTAGCGGTAGGTTTGGCCGCCTTTTTAGTGGTTGCCTTTTTGCGAGCAGCCGCTTTAGAGGTTTTCTTTTTAGCTAGCGATTTGCCTTTAGTTGTTTTCAAGGCTTTAGTTAATTTGGCAATTTTCTTTTTTGCCGCTTTTAATTTTTTAGCTACTTTTTTCTTAGCCGGGCTTTTCTTTTTTGAAGCCTTCGCCACTTTCTTTTTGGCTTTGGCTTTCGTTTTTGTGGGGTTCTTTTTTGCCATTTTAGCTGGATTATGGAAAAAATTACAAACGACACTTCATATGTGGTGCAAAAAGATACAAACCTTTCATTCAAAATGATACGAACTATCGATTTATTAAGCCAATTAGCTCTTAACATTAAACAGGCTCAATCATTTAGTTGAAGTTATGAATATTTTAGTACGGATATCTTCTTTAAGGCACTTGGGAAATTGAAAAAACGTTTTACTCCCAAAGCCGTTTCTTTTCCAGTGGTGCCTGAATCCCAGCCGCTATTGCCTTCTTTTGCAAGGGCTCTGCGGCCGGCACAGGCGAGTGATGAAAAAGTACTTGGACTACTTGCTTCACATCTTGAAGTACCCGCAGTGCACGCTTCCATTCCTCCGGGCGATCTTTTTTCAAGGTTTTGTCCAGGCCCAAACAAATGGCTAAGTACGCGCCCCGGGCTTGTAACTTTGGGCTATCGCTGGCTATATTCAAAAGGATCTGGGAGCTGTGTTCGACTTTCATTCGATCTAATAGATTCTCGTTTTCGTATAGGGCGGCCACATTTCCCGGTACTTCTTGTTGGATGCGGTATACAACTGTTCCATTCACGTAGTTCCGTTCTCCGCCCTGCATAATAATGACTTTTTCAGCCAGATTGATCAAGCGATCAGCGAAACTGGTAATGGTCTCATCCTCAGGCATGTTTTGCCGGGTAGTATTTTTGTACCGATCCACGATCTGCCAGCCTTGTGCCAACATCCATCGATAGCCTTTGGTTACCCCAAGGATGGTTCCGGCGGTTGCGGCGGTATTGTCGCAATCCCAGCCAAAATTAAATGCATGTTGCAAGGTTGCCGGAAAATCACCTTGTCCATAGAGTAGAGCGGCTATGGTTGCAGCAGTGTTAAGCTCATATCCATTTCTGTCACGCATAGCACCGTTGACCTGGCTGTATCTTTCCTTGATCTTTAAACGAGTGCTTTTCCAGTCTTTAGGATACTTCTCATGCCAACTACGCACATCTCGAATGATCGGTCCTAAAAGACTTTTAGAATCTACTGCTTCCAATCCTGCATCCAGGATCTTATTTACATCTTGTGTTTGATATGCCGTGGCGATCATGGTATTGAATAGTTGGGTCGTTTGGGCAGGTTCTCCATCAATTGCCACACGTGTATAATTGAGCCCGATCTTTGACGCCGTTTGCGGCATGGCTGGCCCAAGTAGACCAAAGGTTTCGCAAAGAAACTGTCCGGAAATATTGAAATCTGCCCAGGGATTGAGCAGTACATTGCCAGTCAATGGAGGCTCTAGCCCTATGTCCATCAGCTGTCGTGCGTATTGATTGGAGCACCAAATGCGTCGATTAATGCGTTCCCGCCAAAGTTGAGCTATTTCTTCTGAAGAGAGCATTAATTTGTTTCGCACCTGCATTTCTACAATATACACCCATTCGAAATCAGTATCATCGTCGGTCCGAGCCCCCTCAGGCAGGGAGGGAATGTAACCCACAACCGCTCCCGGTTCATTAATGTATTTCATTTCGTGGGGGATACCATTTAAGTTCCCAAGGATTTGGCCAAGCAAGCCTCCCCGGATTTTGTCTCGGAGCTCATCGGCTGGGATCTCGATCATTTTGTCCTGGCTCATTAGTTGGGATGGCATGATCAAGAAGAAAATGATAATTGCGATAAGAAATTTCATGGCGTTAGATTTGATCTTAACATAGAGACCGGTGATCAAGTTGAAATTAATAACTTGAAAGTACAACTTAGTTAATATAAAACTGTGGCAAAATTTAACCTCGAATAATTGATAACTAATTAAACTTAATTCCGTATACTTGTACATACAATAGTTGTATAGGAATATAAGTGAACCAAGAAAGCTATTTTAAAGCCATTCTAAAGATCTTGATCACCGGAAGCAAGGTAATGGATCAAGTGACTCAAACGCTAAAGCCATTTGATATATCCGAGCCACAGTTCAATGTATTGAGGATCTTAAGAGGTCAGAAGGGTCAACCGATTACTGTGTTCGAAATACAGAAAAGGATGATCCAGCGCTCAAGCAATGTTACACGGCTGGTGGATAAGTTGCTAGCTAAGGATCTGGTGAGCCGAAGTATATGCGAACAAAATAGACGTAAAATGGATATTGCCATAACCCCGAAAGGATTGGAATTGTTAAAGAAATTAGATAAAGTCGTGCTTAAACTTCATAAACCTTATAAAGAGCGGCTTACAGACCAAGAAGCCAAACAACTAAAATTATTATTAGACAAATTAGAAATAGATCAATGAAAAATATTGTAGCCTTTGGAGCCAGCAACAGTTCTCAATCCATAAATAAGCAGCTAGCAAATTTTGCCGCCCATCAATTAGCAGATGTAGAAGTAAACTTGCTCGATCTAAATGATTTTGAAATGCCTATTTTTAGTATAGATCGGGAAAAGGAATCAGGTATTCCGGATCTTGCCACGGCATTTAAGAAACACATCGAAAATTCAGATGGCATTATCATTTCCTTTGCCGAGCATAACGGTGCTTACTCTGCAGCCTTCAAAAATATCTTTGATTGGATCTCCAGAATTGGCAAAGATGTCTGGGCCAATAAACCGATGTTCCTGATGGCAACTTCACCGGGAGGAAGAGGAGGCCAGACGGTGCTTGATATTGCGGTCAACAAGTTTAAGTTTATGAACCCCAGTACCCAAGTGAGTTTCTCGTTACCATCCTTTCATAAAAATTTTTCCAGGGAAGAAGGAATTGTGGATGAAGAGCTAAGGAATGCTTTTGAAACGCAGCTTAAGCAATTCGAAGCAGCCGTGGTTGAAAGTAAGTCTACGGCCAATGCTTGATTTTCATTTTAATGGAAATCAAAATACTTAGATGGCGTCACTAATCCAGCCACCTGTGCTTATCTTAGGTAATATGGATGCTACACCTTTGTTATCTGGGTATTAACCCTTGGTGACATAAGTCAGTAATTCAATTGATAAGAGTCATTCCCAACACTATGAATAATAAATAGTTTAATGGTTCTATTGCCATTATAGGTTTTGTTCGAGAATCAACTTTTCGTTCAGGAAGAGCTATTTGTATAGTAAGTATGAAAGAAGGGTTCGGGCAAGTGCTCTATTTATTTATAAATCTCAATCATACTTAACTACTTAAAAGCTCAGATGGCTACTTTCTACCTTATCCTCGTTGTTGCCTTATTTTTTCTTGCTATTTCAGACCTGGTCGTTGGGGTCAGCAATGATGCGGTTAACTTTCTTAACTCCGCCGTTGGGGCTAAAGCAGCGACTTTTAAGATTATAATGTTCGTCGCGGCTTTGGGTGTTCTTGCGGGAGCGACATTTTCAAGCGGAATGATGGAGGTAGCTAGAAAAGGTATCTTCCATCCTGAATTTTTTTATTTCTCGGAAATTATCATCCT
>JBPCUG010000462.1:0-3910 GCA_051011275.1 Cyclobacteriaceae bacterium
CTGCTAATACGATCACTCCAGTGTTCGCTTCAAATCCATCCATTTCGGTGAGCAACTGATTCAGCGTGTTTTCCCTTTCGTCATTGGTTTGAAATGACTGCACTTTTCCCCTAGACCTACCGATAGCATCCACCTCATCAATAAAAATAATGCTGGGAGCTTTCTCCTTTGCTTTCTTAAATAGATCCCGCACGCGGGATGCTCCAACTCCAACAAACATTTCTACGAACTCTGACCCAGAAAGGGAGAAGAAAGGCACCTTTGCTTCACCGGCTACAGCTTTGGCCATAAGCGTTTTGCCAGTGCCTGGAGGGCCGACCAACATTACACCTTTGGGAATTTTGGCACCCAGCTTGGTATATTGTTCAGGGTTCTTTAGAAAATCTACAATCTCCTTCACTTCTACTTTTGCTTCTTCCAACCCAGCCACGTCATGGAAGGTAATGTTGCTTTTCTTATCGCGGTCAAAGAGAGTGGCAGTTGAGCTGCCGAAATTGAACATAGTTCTACCTTTGATGCCACCTCCGCTGCTAGCAAGCATCATCCTCCAGAAAAGAACGATCAAGAGTAAAGGAATCAACCAAATCCAGGCATCTTTCAACCAGTTGGTGCGGCTAATATATTTTATCTCTACTGGCGGCTGGTCGGGATTCTCCGCAATTGCAGCTTCCATGTTGCTTTCAAAAACATCAATAGAGCCGATATTAAAATAAAAATGAGGTCCAGGATTGACCGCATCATTCATTGGGCTCTTAGCTACTTCCTTGTATTTACCTTGGTCTAATTTGTTCTTCTTGATATAGACTTCAGCTGTCTCTTTATTAACTACTTCGATGCGAGCTACATCGTCGTTTAGCAAGATTGTCTGCTTAAACTCCAACCAAGTGGTCTCCTGGGGCCCATAGGTCTCGGATACGAAGTAGCTGATCACCAAAATACTCAGAAGCACCACGTAAAACCATCGCCATCTTACTTTGAAAAGTGGAGGGCGGGGATTTTTGGGATCTTTTTCTGAGTCTTTTTTTTGTTGATCCTTCAAATTGATCTGTTTAAATACTAACAAATATTCACTCAAATGCCTGAAATTCCGATGAGCTTAGTCAATCCATGAGATGATATGGATCATGTTTAAGAGTCAAAATTCATTCAGTCTCTTTAGTAGCGATTTGCTTCGTTTCTTGCCGCGGCATCGACTGATTTTTTTTGCTTTTCCTGTTTTTTGAAGTATTTACGAAAGAGGAAATTGTGCTTCATGGCTTCCATGTTTTCATTGAACTTGGCAGTTCCTTTATTGAGGTTTTCTAGGGTATGCTTGAGGTCATTTGAGGCGCTGGAATCATGCACTAAAGTATTGATAAGGCCATCCCCTTGATCGATACCTTCAAGGGAGGTGCGAAGATTGGTTGAAAGTTCATTGAGCTCCTTCCCAGTAATTTCTAAATTTCCCATAATAGCATGAAGACTTTGAGCAAAAACGGTATCCTTAAGTAATGTTCCAGCAAGGCCCTGCCCTTGATTTACCTGACTCATCATATCTCGAAGGTCCCGGGTTAGATAATTTATTTGGTAAGTGGCGGTATTAAGGTTTTTTACCGAAGTTCTCAAATTGATGGCCAAGGTAGTATCGTTCAGTAAGGTGGCGACCGTACCTTGCCCACGATTGATACTTTCGGTTATTCTAAGTAAATCTACAGTTAGCAGTCCCAGGTTCTCATTGGTAGAGCTCAGGGCATTAAAAATATCGTCTGTTTTTACCCGGCTATAGGAAGTTATCTCGTCATTGTCATCAACGGAAGGCAAGGCTCCATTGCCTGGGCTAATATTGACCAGCATGTTTCCCACCAATCCATCTGAGCCGATACTGGCAATTGCATCTTTCTTTATAAATTTTCTTACCTCCTCAACTAATACCATATCTACCTTTACTGTTGAGTCACTTACAATATGCAGGCGCTCCACCGTACCCACGTTGATCCCAGCATATCTTACATTGTTGCCAGGTTGCAAGCCACCTACGTTACGGAAAACAGCATTGATAGTGAAGGTCTGCCCAAATAGATTCTGTTTGTTTCCAACATAGTATACTGCAGCAGTAAAGAAGAGTAAACCAACGGTAACAAAAACGCCTAGCCGTATTCTATTTCCTGTATCTTTTCCCATGATCCTTACTGTTTAAAGAATGCTTGTACTTTTGGGTCGTCCGATGCGAATAGCTCTTGATATGTTCCTTCGGCATAGTTAATACCCTCTACTAATATGATCATACGATTAGAGATTACTCGAGCACAATCCATGTCGTGGGTGATGATCAAAGATGCAGTTTTGTACTTGCGCTGTACCTCCATGATCAACTGAATGATCTCTTTAGCTGTAATGGGATCTAGTCCACTAGTCGGTTCGTCGTAAAGGATGATCTTAGGTTTTAAGATCAATGTTCTGGCTAAAGCTACCCTGCGTTGCATACCTCCGGAAAGCTCAACCGGCATCAGATCAATAGCATGAGCCAACCCCACACTTTCAAGTGCTTCCATCACCAAGCTCTCTGTATCAGTTGTGTTGCCAATTTTTTCCCGATGTCTTCTAAGTGGAAATTCTAAATTTTCTCTTACTGTCATTGAATCGTATAAGGCGCTTCCCTGGAATAAGAACCCTATGTCGGTCCGTATTTTATCCAGCTCGGCTTGTCCCAAATCAGTGATGCTTTCTCCCAATATTTTCAGTGTTCCGGAATCCATGCCTATCAATCCCACAAGGCATTTGATCAGTACGGATTTGCCGGAGCCTGATTTGCCGATCACCACCAAGTTTTCACCTTCATATAAGCTTAGGTTAAAACCCTTTAAAACATGGTTTGAACCGAACGACTTATGGAGGTCCACTATCTCTACCAGGGCGGAGGAATCTAGTCTTTTTGATTCTATATTTTTCTGACTTGAAACCTGCATCGTTTTATAGATCGTAAAATATATCGGCGACTAATACCGCGATAAGGTCAATAATGAACAATAACATAGAAGCAATTACTACTGCTGAATTGGCAGCTCTTCCTACACCGGCTGTTCCTTTTTTGGAATTGTAACCTTTATAACAACCGATCAAGCCTATGGCAAAACCGAAGAAGAAAGATTTTAGTGTTGAGGGTATTAAATCACCAAAGTCAAGCACTTCAACAACTTGATTGAAGTATAATTGAAAGCTCACCTGACCCTTTACGTTTTCAATCAGAAAGGACCCGAATAAGGCGATAGCATCAGCAAAGAATACTAGGATCGGCAGCATAATTGTGGCAGCTAATATTCTTGTGACCACTAGGTATTTAAATGGGTTGGTTCCTGATACTTCCATGGCATCGATCTGCTCAGTTACCTTCATTGATCCCAACTCAGCTCCTATACTCGAGCCCACCTTGCCGGCACAAATCAAAGCGGTGATCACCGGCCCGATCTCTCTAACGATGGAAATGCCTACCATCGAAGGCATCCAGGCTTCAGCTCCAAATTCCATTAGGGTAGGCCTTGTTTGTAGATCTAGGACCAGCCCCATAATGAAGCCGGTCACACCGACAAGGGGTAACGATTTATAACCGATTTGAAAGCATTGATTAAGCAATTCACCCAATTCGTAAGGCGGACGCAATACTACTTTGAAAAACCGTTGAGCAAACAGAGTGATCTCACCAGTTTCAAATAAATAATTGCGCCAGGCATTGGGTAAAAGTGATTTGCTCATAAATAAAGCTTCAACGAATTATTGGTAAAGCTAATCGAGCCGGGCAGTACAAGAAATGACCCCAGTCAATGCTATAGGTGATTTTGATCAGAAGTGAAGTCGCAACTAGCTTTTGCATAAGAACTTGATTATCAATTTTTTGAAGGAAATGGATCAGTAAGCAAAAGGGGAAAGGGTACCG
>JBPCUG010000463.1:0-3355 GCA_051011275.1 Cyclobacteriaceae bacterium
ATCGAAATGTTCACCTCTTATACCAACAAGAATGGAGAAGCGGTATTTAAAAAAGACACACCTGGTGATTTCATCAAAGCTGTTGGCACTCCACATGAAAAAGTATGGGATGAAAAACTCTGGGGAACGGAAGTTAAGATCGACGGAAACCTGGCTCAGGTCTGGACCTCATATGCATTTTTCCTTGGCGATACATTTAGTCATTGCGGGGTTGATGCTTTCTTATTAACCAAAACCACGGAGGGCTGGAAAATATTTCATCTCAGTGATACGCGGCAACGGGAAGGTTGTGAGGTACCTGAAGGAATAAAAGATTAACCGTTTCTCTAGATAATTTAAAATTCAATTTTCTCCGATTGCAAGAGGTCATCCTCCAATCCGCGCATCTCCAGGGTCACCCTTAGTTTTGGAACCCACTCTATAGTGAGCAGGCCAAAGTTCTTTTTGGCTAGCAACTCCCCGACACGGTAAGTATTTTGCTCTTCTCTTATACTAGACCAGGTGTGTGTCATCCCACTGGCGGTGAAATCGTATACCGGATAGGACAACCCGTCCAATTCCATTTTAGAGAACTCAGCAATATGTCGGTCACCGCTGATAAAAAACAACGCTCTAGGTTGCGTGGTTACCAGAAGGTCCAACAAACGCTTTCTGGCCGCAGGAAAATTGGCCCACTTTTCATATCGATGTTCCTTAGAAACAACCTGTATGCTGCTGCCTATTACAAATAGATCCGCATCAGGATCAGACAACTCCTCTTCCAGCCAGATCCATTGGTCCTCTCCCAGAATATCACCGGTAGGATTAGGTATGTTGTGATTGGTTTCAGCGTCCTTCATTAGAGCGTCTCTGAAATAGCGGGTGTCTAAAAGAACGATCTTGATAGTATGATCAGCTACTTCCAACAAATGACTGGAGTAGGCGCCTTCCCTTCCCCTTGCCAGATCGTTTGATGACACATCCAGAAAATCAAACAGCAATTTTTTACTTTCGGCCTTTTCAGGATACTCTTTTCCCCCATCATTGACCCCATAATCATGATCATCATAAACCCCAATCACCTTGGTTTGAGATCTCAAAGTTTGATAGCCAGGTTTACCAAGCGCTTGATCGTATTTGTATTTAAGAGTATCCATGTTCTCGGTATCCCCATAGACGATATCTCCCAGCCAGATCCAAAGATCAGGTTTATGCTGATTAATGGCTTGCCAAATAGGTTGCTCTTCATCCTCATGGGCGCAACTCCCAAAGGCTATTGTGGTAGTCGTAGCTGTAGTTTCCTCAGCTACAGAATCGGTATTTTCCGTTTCCTTCCCGTTTTGAGTTGTGCAACTGCAAAAGAAAAATAGAGAGAGGAGTAAGCATTTTCTTATCATTTCTGTTCTTTGGGTCAACAGCACAATTTATTTATTAAACTCCAATAAAGGAAGGATTTCTTGCGATTGAAATAACTTGCTTAAATGGTTGAGGCTTGTTGCGTAAGCTGGAAGCTTACCAGATGATAGCCACCAGTTACGGCTGATGCCTAAACTTGCGACAGTTCTTATTTTTTTATATAAACTACCGCAAGTTTAACGAAGTGTAACTTGTGGAACTATCGCGTAAGTTTCCAACTTACGGAACATCGAATTTATAAATCCTTTATTCGAACCATTTCTTATATTGAGAAATGAGTCGCAATTACAAAATCCTTGATCAAGAGCAGTTATATTTTGTGTCATTTGCCACAGTAAATTGGATCGATGTATTCACCAGAGTGGAATACAAAGAAATGGTTGTAGATAGTTTAAAGTATTGTATTGCAAACAAAGGATTAGAACTATATGCATGGTGCATTATGTCTAATCATGTTCATTTGATCATCGGCTCTAACAAAGAGAAGATGCAAAATATCCTTAGGGATCTAAAGCGACATCTCTAAAACTATCCTAAAAGCCATCGAAGAAAATCAGTCAGAAAGCAGAAAAGATTGGATGCTGTGGATGTTTAATCAGGCTGGGGAAAGGAACCCAAACAATGAAAAATATCAATTCTGGCAACAACACAATCATCCTATTGAGCTCAATTACAACTATATAATAGAACAAAAACTAAATTACTTGCATGAAAATCCGGTGAAAGCTGGATGGGTTAGTAATGCAGAAGACTATCTGTACAGTTCTGCTATTGATTATTCCGGTGGTAAAGGTTTAATTCCTATTTATTTCATAGAATAACTAGCGTAAGCTAGAAGCTTACCAGATCATATACCACAAGTTACGACTGCGCTTAAACTTGCGGTAGCTTTAAATTTTTAAAAGACTTCTACCTCAAGTTTGACAAAGTGTAACTTGTGGTAACTATCAAGTAAGTTTCCAACTTACAGGTCAATTTTCTATTTTAGTCCTCCCAATTAAACAACATTACCCAAATGTTTCGATCTAAAAGATTCCTACTACTAATACTACTTGCGTGCACTTTGCCAGCCTTGGCACAGGAAAAACAGGATACTTCAAAGAACCAGAAAGATAAAAAATGGGATGTCAATGACCCTCCTGGAAAGTACAAAGACATTGAGTTTACCGTGAATACAGGGACCTGGATGAACCTGGATGTTAGCCCTGACGGTCAGACCATTGTATTCGATCTACTCGGAGACATTTACAATATGCCCATCACCGGCGGAACGGCAGCTGTTTTGCGCTCTGGATTGGCATACGAAGTGCAACCTCGATTTAGTCCTGACGGCAAGAAGATCCTCTTCACTAGTGACGCCGGTGGAGGTGATAATATCTGGACAATGCAAGCTGACGGCTCCGATGCAAAACAGATCACCAAAGAGAGTTTTAGACTGCTCAATAATGGTGCCTGGCTACCTGATGGCCAATACATTGTGGCCAGAAAACATTTTACCTCGCAACGTTCACTGGGCGCCGGCGAAATGTGGATCTATCATATTTCCGGAGGTGAAGGAGTACAATTGACCAAGCGAAAGAATGACCAACAAGATGTAAATGAGCCGGCCATTTCACCCGATGGGCGCTATCTTTATTTTAGCGAAGACATGTACCCAGGTGGTTTCTTCCAGTATAACAAAGATCCTAATGATCAGATCTATCAGATAAGACGCTATGACAGAGAAACAGGAGAAATAGACCGGGTGACTGGAGGACCGGGTGGGGCGTGTCGGCCACAGGTATCACATGATGGTAGGAAACTGGCTTTTGTTAAGAGAATACGAACGAAGACGGCACTAATGATCCATGATCTGGAAACAGGGCAAGAATACCCTATTTTTGATGGTCTTTCCAAGGATCAGCAAGAGGCTTGGGCCATTTTTGGCGCATATACCGGTTTCGACTGGACCCCCGATGAT
>JBPCUG010000464.1:0-3131 GCA_051011275.1 Cyclobacteriaceae bacterium
GTCCAAAACTCCATTTTGATAGTTTGATTTTCAGTAGTATAGATCCCCACCCTACCACTGTCAAAATCGTTATAACTTTCCGTTGTCAAAGATGTTAACTTTCCGAAACTTTGGAATACGTATCCGCTTTTCGAAAAACGAAGTAAATCGTAAAACTCAACTGAATCTATGCCAACGGTGTCAATTCTTATCCAAACTGAATTCTCGTCAATATCAGTTTGCACAGGAATTAGTCTATACCTATCCAATTGAGGTTTACTAGGAGGCCTTGATCCGCAGCCAACAGAGATTACCAAAAACATAAGGTACCAACAATTTAGTTTCATCTTTCAATGTATTGATATGATAAACCGATGTTCCATTGATTGCGTGCTCGGGAATCAAAGTAGGGAGCTTCTATTATGGCATGAATAAAGTTTTGTGAAGCCATTAGTTTCCATCCGGTGCGAGAAACTTCAAAGTTAAAGTTATCATTGTAGTTATTTAACTGAAAAAACAATTTTCCAATGTTCAATTGTTGCTGAAATGAACTTTGAGTGTAATCTAAATAGGGACACCCTCTTTGCGGTAATGGTTGGGGTATTGTTTGATAGGTTGTAGGATTTGTTGGAGGATTCGACTGCAAGCGAGATCCAGTGAACACTTCTGTTCCAATAGTGACATAGTAACCGTCATCAAGGTATATTGAAATACTACCACCACCTGACCAAAATCGGTCATCACTATCTCCAAGCAAATACTTAACATCATTATAAGTTTGGAAATAGACATTTCCAAACTTAAATGCCAAAGTACCAACCCGTTGATTCCTACCTCTAAAATTAATTATAACATTCTGTGCATGTGTTAAGGATCTCTTATAATCATTGAATATCATTGCCGGATTGTTATGATTAAATGTTATCAACGGTAAGGTTTCATGTGAATCATCTCCAAGAGTTGCTGTACCAGTAAGAATCAAGTCGGCATTAAGTTGATTGCTTGCAGAGGCATTTCTGCTAGTCGACAACATTGATCCTAAGCCACCATAATATATATTGATTGCCCCATTAAAACCCCATTGGAAATGGTCGAATCCTTGATAAATCCCTAAGCCAACATTACCAGATAAACTGTGATTACCTCTAAAGCCTATGGTTATACGGATCTCCCCTTTTATGCCAAGGTTAATATCAGAATTATTGGTTGCTTCTTGAGCAAACGCACTTGCTCCAATAAATAAAAGTGCTATCGTTAGAACAAGCTCCCGGACAAAGAAGCGCTTTTCAAATCGAATCTCTAATTTGCTTGGCTCATCAAAAGAATTAGACTGCTGACCCATAGTTATGCTTTCCAAAGGTGTATATATAAATTTAGCATAAGTCAACGGATCTGAACGATTCTATGTGATGCTTCTCAAAATGATCACTTGTTGAAAACTGAAGGGATTCGCACCGTGAGCGGAACTATCACACCCACAGAAAAAGCTGCTTGCCAGTCACGCGTTGGTACCGAAGAAAGACTAGCATCTGTATTAAAAGACGGGTGCTTAGAAATGCGCAGCACATCGAACTTAAGGTAGTAACCTAGTCCACCGGACGTCCCGATTGGGTCTAGAAGAACTAATCTCACTGTGCCGTAAAACCCATCCACCGAATTGTTCTTTAAGGATAGATTTGTAACACGTCTTGGGACAGACATAGATCCTTGATCATCAGTAACAATTAATCGTTCTTGATAACGGAAAATAACTCCAAATTGAGCATGAACCATCAGTGGGAATATAGGTGCTTGCCATCGGGATCCGATGCCAGTAGTAAAATAGGATTGAGCAAACCGTAAGTTATTATCCAATGAGCGCGATTGTGATTGGTATCTTGCTTCCAAGATTAGCCTTAGCTGTTTGCTAAAAAGTTGCGGTTTTTCAGCAAACGAAAATCCGACCTTGGCTTCAATTCCATATAATGCCGTTTTATCGACATTCCCATTGCTTTCAGGTTGTAGTCTCTTAAGGTCACTATTAGAAATGTTCGATACCCCACCTATGCCTATATAAATTGGATAAGGGCCATTCGGAGAAATATCCTTATACCCACTGCTTTCTGATTGTGCTGAAGTAAAAAGTGGCAAAGCACAAAAAATTATAGTCAAGCAGGAATGAAGATCTCTTATGCTCATTTTCCAAAGTATTTAATAACGAACTTAGCTAGATTACCATAAAACAAGCCACTGACTTTTTCCCTTAAATCCTCCTCCTTTATATCTGGCGTGTAATAATCCTTAGGATCCCTATTGGTTTCCATCAAGAATGTCGGGATAAACTGCACTAGCCTGTCTTGTATATATGGATATTGGGCAACCGTGGGCGCAATATCAATCGGATCAATCAAACCGTCCATATCACTACCTACACAGAAATATTTCCAGCCATCTCTCTTATCATTCTTTTCAGTAGTTTTATCCAACATGTAGAAGAAATTATTCAAAAACGGTTTTAGAGAATTATAGTCTTTGTACAGTTGAAATTTCAATTGTCTTTCACTAATGCTGCTAATACTATCATGCAAAGTGGTGACATACTGCTTCATTGGGTACTCCAGACAATTCTTATAATGATCTGAAGGAGTCATAAAATCTGGCAAGAAAGTTTGAAACTGGGCAAACTGTCTCATTGTGGCTGTCTTATCAAGTCGCTTTTCCTTCGGAGGGTTTTTAGCTCTTGATCGGATGCCGAATATGCCCTTAAATTCCGTTTCAGGATCTAGATAGCCACCTAATATTCGTTGCTCCAATGTCAGCCCAATGATGCCATTAAGCCTGCAAATTCGCTCGATCTCCTCATCATACAAATTGATACTAAACGGATATAGTTTAGTCTTTTTGACTTCTTTAGACTTTACCAAAGCATACTCATCTACAAAAGGTGAATAGTATTCTTCTTCCATTCCCGTAGCGGCACAATGCGAGCAAATCGGTGGTATGATATCTCCTGTGTTGCGAGCAATTGAATCAAGGTAGTCATATACATATTGCCTAGTTATATATCCACTATGTTTTAAGTCGATATATATGCGATGTTGTTTCTTGCTCAACAAGCTATCAATCAACAATTTACCAGTTCTCCGTACTTCTAGGATGGAATTGTAAATTTG
>JBPCUG010000465.1:0-5302 GCA_051011275.1 Cyclobacteriaceae bacterium
GGTTGATGCAGATCGTGTCTTGTTTAACGAAAATGGAGCGCATTCCGTGCATGTAAAACTCCTAACGATACTTGGAGGTAAGCCTCTGGTTTTGCGAAACCTCTTGCTAAGAGGAGATGATGCGGAGAACATAGACAAGGTGTCCTTATACTATGATGAAAATGAGCCTTTGGCCTATCAGGTTACCTGGTATGCTACTCAAGGGAAGGTTGAGAAACCAATTGAAGTACTATCTGGCGATTATTTGTTTTTGGTGCCTCCCGAAGTGGAGGAATTTGCAAAGAACTAGTTAGAATGATGAAAAGATATTTAGTGATATATGTCATATGCCTTTTGTTTACCGGTGGTTCGCCCGGCTTTGGACAACAGATCCTACTGGACCGGGGTGTTCAAGTAGAAGGGCTTTGGTGTTTTCCTCTATTTACTGATAGCCTTACTTACCAATACTTGCCTAACCATGCGCGACTGGCATTAGATGAGTCACAAAAACCTCAATTTTCGTTTTTGCGATATGTGATCAACGAACCGCGGGAAAATACTTCAGCTGCAACTATTCAAGAAGCGGATGGTGGAGCGATATTGCACTTTTTGGTTTTATATGAAACTCAAAGGGACCAGATAACCAAAGCCCAGCAAGGCCTAAGAGCGTTATTGGATAATGACCAAATCAGACTTGTCGGACCAGTTTTATTTGATCACGGTCGCTATGCTTTGGTTTCTTCCATTCTCAATCCAGCCAATGGATCAGAAGAGCAGAAGCTACTGGCAGTCGGGGAAGCGCCTGTGCTGGAAGGAAGCCGCATTGCACTCACTTTTGAACTAGACCCCCAACGCTCAAAACTACTTTTAGAAACTTTTAAGATGTCTACTCCAGACGTTTCATTGGTTTTTGATCTGACGTTTTCTGGGTTGAGTGAAAACTACAGTGCAAAATTGGAAGTAGACTGGTCTCAAGTACAAAAGCATCAAAGCTTTGAAACTGGAGGGACCTATTATTTTGTCAGTGCAGATATTGAAGCTGCCTTTGATGAGATGATGCGAGAGAATGCCATAAAGCTTACTACCGCTGGCAACGATGAGGCAATGGAAGGCTTGTTGAATACTGTTTACAATAAATTGTTAGAGCTGATGTTTGACCCCATTCCACCGGAATCAGTTCCGGAGAATGAGCAATTGATGGAATCATTGGGCTCCTTGATCAGCAGGAAGGGGATTTTGTCCAGTGGTAAGACTGTTGGTTTTGGAGCCCATATGGGGTACAAGCATAAACAAGTAAAAACAGGGGGCAAGAGCGTACTTCTTTTTAACGGACGAAGTACCAGCCAAAGACACCACTTCATCACTTTCAATGCCGGTAATCTCTATCATCAGTACGGCAAGGATTCCACCGTTTTTAAGGATGTCCCCTTATGGGATCCTACTTTTCAACAAAGAGAAATCTTTGTGGCCGTCGACGGCTCACTGGAAAATGAATTTGATTGGTTGCTAAACAGTGTCACAGTTACCCTTAATAAAAAGCACGAAAGCGGTAAGCAAACAGTCAAGGAGCTTATTCTTAAGCGTCAGAACTTTGCTGATTACGATGGTACTTTATCCATGGTTTATGGTGCGGACCAGGACTTTGATCGCAATCAATGGCTCGAATATGTCTATCAGGCAAACTGGCAGTTCCAAGGCGGGGGCTCCTATCAGACTGATTGGATTCCCGAGTCGGGTTCAATGATCAATCTGTATACTCCTTTTAAGAGACATACTATTGAATTGGAAGGGGACACCGAAATCCTACGAACCCATCAAATTAGGGCAGTAGTAGTTCAAATCAAATACGCATTTTTCGATCAAGAGAAAACAGCCAGGTTAACCATCAAGCCGGGCGAGCCACTGAAGGGTAAAGAGTTTGAGATCACTTTGCCTATTGATCAATCAGAGGTGTCTTACAATATCACTTGGATTAAACAAGATGGAAGTCGACTAGCCCATCAGGGTACCGATCAATTCGGACTTATTTTCATTGATGAGTTGCAAGACGCCATCACCAACTAAGGAATAATGAATCAAAAATTTGAAGCTATGAAAAAGATAACAGCCAAAATACTGAAGCTCCATCTGGCACTGGTAGTCATTTGCCTTTTGATCTTGAGTTTTGCCAATACCTTACCTGTGCAAGGACAGATTTTAGATAGTGAGAATAAACTTGCAGTAGTACTAAAGGATGGAACTCACGTGATACTATATGGGAAAGCGAAAAGTCTATCCGATGATATGACCAAGGACTACTACTACCTGCCGTTAAATCCTAAGCTTTCCTTTCGACCGGATGGAACACCTGAATTTCTATTTACCAAATTCACCACCGAGGAGCGCGAAGATAATGGCGGGGTTAGTGGCGCGTTGCTTCATTTTTTCATGGAATGGGGACTCACCCCCGACCAGGAAAAGGAGTTAAAGGAAATTTTAGAAGAACAGCATCAAGGAGCTAAGCTATTGGGCCCAGTGGATGTTCAATCAGCAGGTGATAACTCATTTAGGATTATTTCGGCTACCGTAAATGAATCTGAAGATGGATTCACGCAATCGCTAATTACTTCTGGACAATCTCCGCCACTTCCTGGATTGAAAGTAGCCGTGGCTGCGAAACTTGATAAGAATGGAGCGCAACTCCTGGCCAATACTTTTGAAAAAAGCCAATCCATTACCGATTTATCTATCGAACTGAGCTTTGGATATACTTTGCGTTATCCAGGCGCGCGCGGCCGGGCAGAGATTAATTGGGAAAAGTTTCATAGTCTTTTTGATAGTACCTCGGCTGAGTACACACATGACGTGTCCAGAAAATGGAGACATGGAGTGTTCAACGGTTTATGGAGTGTTCTTTTTGGCCGAGCAAAGGAACATACCTACTCTTATTCTGAAATGCAAGAGTTGATTCAAGAGATGCACGAACAAAAGATCGTGACAGTTGAGTTTGACGAAGGGCAGGATTCAGAAAAGATAGATAAAGTAAGAGAAGCATTCTTTGACTATTTCCTTAATCAACTCACTGATGATATCGGTGTGCCTGTATTACCACAAAATAATTCGGAAGGCACCGAAGTCCCCGATATTAGAAAAGGGAAGCAGTACACTTTTAATCGCACAAAAATTCAAAAGACCAAGCAGACGGGAAACAAGGTTTTGAATTTGACCCACCGCATTTCGATCCAAAGGACCTTTGCAATTACTGGAAATCTAGCTAGTTGGTATCAAGGAGTAAGAGACAATCCCAAGTGCGTGTCTTCAGTAAACCTTAACGATCCCTTCTTTCAGCACCGGGACATTCACTTCATTTTGGATCTGGAAGCCAAAGAAATGTTTGAACAGGAGGTCAACTATGTTACGGTCAATACAAGGAAAAGAAGAAGCTCCGGTAATGACTTTTCCGACCGGGTGACCATTGACAGGAAATTTGTAGAAGAGCACGGTATCAACGCCAGTATGACTTACGCCAGAGGTGAAGATACAAATGCAGACACCTATGAATATCAGGCCCAATGGAGTTTGAGAGGTGGCAATGTTTACCCTCAAAATCCGCAATGGACCAGCGGTCAATGGGAAGGAGTCACTTTGAAACCGCCGGTCACGCCGCGGACGGTTGAATTCGAAGCTGATCTTGAAGAACTAAAATCCATGGATATTACTCGGGCCACACTTCAAGTCCGATATCGGAAGTTTGGCCGGGAGGTAGAGGATAATCTTCATTTATCTCCAGCTAAGCAGGAGCCCTTGATCGATCAAATGCTTTTTATGGATCGCGATACTAGAGGATATGTATACCGTTTAGTATTCAATCATAAAACAGAAGGTAAGCTGGCTTTGCCCTGGAGCTCTAAGGTTAACGATAACTACGTGTACGCTGTAATTCCGGAAGATTTTCAGGATAAAACTTCCCAAATATTTGCTAAGGCAAAGGAGGCTGCACAAGTAATTTTGAAAGATACCAGCTCCGACGGGACCGTTAGTACTGGCAGTAAAGTGCTAGATAAGTTTAGTGAGATACTGGACGTAGTAATTGAGAATTGACCAGACAACCAAAGATCGCAAATAAGAAGCTATGAATTACAAATTGAATGTTTTAAGAATTCTGCTAGGTGGCCTGTTAACCTTGTCGGTGAGTCTTACCGAGCTGCAAGCTCAACAACACATTTTAATTGAAGAGCAGGTGAGAGCCGGGGACCTCACTCTATTCCGTCATTTAAAAAATGAGAACGAGTATTACTATGTACTGGATAGGGCCAGGATAGCAAAGAGCGAAAATGGTACTCCGCTGTTTTCCTTTACCAAATATGTAAGAAACACTTCACCTGACGAAGGAGTGTCTAATATAACAGAAAGCGAACATGCTGGTGGAATGGTTCATGTGGTTTTAACCCTTTCTCTATCCGAAAGTGAAAGAAGCAGAGCGGAACAAGAATTAAGAAGAATTAATAGCAAGGCCAGAATTGTTGGCCCGGTTAATTATACCGATGGTACAGTTGAATTAGTACGAACCCTCAATCAAGATGGCATGCTGAAAGCACAGGGAGAGTATGAGGTTTTGGGGATAAAAAGGGCTCCGCTACTGGAAGGGCAGAAGATTGCTTTTTCTATTGAGTTGGATAAAGAGCGAGCAGATATTCTTTGGGAAACGCTACAAACCCCTGCTCCCGGCCTGTTTTTTTCTTTTAAGATGCAGGCTAAAGGTTACAGCTCTCCAGTAGAGGCCATAGTGAAAGCTGATTTGGAGAGAATTTATTCAAGCCACTCGTTTCAGGCGGCTGCTGTTACACCCGTTTATTCGGCAGAGATAGATGTAGAACTTAAAAAGCTTCATGAGGAGAAGGCCATTCAAATCGTTCAAATTGGAAGTGATGCCGATATGGAGAAGGTTTTAGCCAATGTCAACCAACGAATTATTGATCTCATTTTTGACAAATCGGAAGGTTTTGTCCAGGGTCGGGGTGCGAATAGTAACCAAAACAAGAGTGCATTGGAAAGGGCCACTTCCCAATTAACCAAGGCACGCGCTGAGGCCAAGGCTGAAAATGCCAAAAGAGAAGCTGCTAAGGCTAAGGAAAGGCAGACCTCCAATAGTCCTAGCAGCCGGCCGGCGACTCCTCGAAGGAGACCAACTGCCACAGCAAGACCAAAAGCTAATGTAAAACCAGGTGCTTCGGGGAAACCAACTGCTACAACTAGACCAAAAGCCAATAGAAAGCCAGCCTCTGCTGGTAAGCCAACTGTGGCCACAGGGCCAAAAGCTAATGTAAAATCAAAGCCAGCTTCT
>JBPCUG010000466.1:0-4755 GCA_051011275.1 Cyclobacteriaceae bacterium
AGCTGTTGTAAAGCTAGACCAGAAGGACTTTGTGGCGGATCGAAATCTTGGGATGTGGTATCTGAGACCACAAACCTGCCTTTAATCGTATTCCATGCGTCGAATTGCCCTACTCCGGTAAAGACAAGCGTAAAATCCTTCCCGTCTGCGCTCAACCACTTATTGGAGAAATTATAGAAGAAGGTCTCATTGTTTCCGATACCCCAGTTCTTGTCATAATAAGCAACTGTGGTCCACGGGCCCCATGGTTCTGGAGCGTCAAAAATCCCCCATCTTCCTGTCACCCCGGCACCAGTTATAGCCGTGGGATTACTGGCATGCCAAGAGGTTAACAAATAGCGTCCGAGTCCGGCATTATAACTCACGGAAGCCACCCCCACCCCATTGGCATCAGTGAAGACCGCTTTGGCATTTTGAATCCCGGAGACCCATTGAGGATTGCTTGCTGTACCGCTAAACCATTGATAGGCAGATTTGACACCAATTTGGTTTCTATGCACTCGCCCTAAAAGGATTCCATAGGTATTATTCCAATTTCCGCTCGCATCAGGGCCATAAACATACACAAAGTCATCTCGAGCCCCGGCGTAATTTTTCCCGAACTGCAAAGGCGAGGGAGTACCAATGCGCTCGCTTGATGACCAAAATGCGGACTTTTTCCACGTCGACCCAAGATCCGAGGATTCCAAGAGATGAACATTCCCGGGAAGACTATTGTCTTGAACAGCAAACATAGCAAGCTTCCCCCCTACGGCCAAAATGCCGTAAGACTTCAGGGATAATGACCCGTTAATATGGGCGTTGTCTCCGTACCATACATCGGTGAACGTGGCGGAAGCAGCGGACGACCCCATGACTCTTGAAACGCCAATACTTTTCTTTGCACTGCTAGGTCGAAAGCCCAAACCATCTCCCCAAGCCGTATATTGATTGCCATCATGGGCCCAGGTGACTGGGTGATTGTCAGAGTGGAAGGCCGCTCGTCTGTATGAAGAGAAATCCCAAACCACATCGCTAATTACGGGGCTTGGTGGATACGGCGGCTCAAGGGCCCAACTGGCTGCGGGAATACACAGACAATAAAAACATAGATAGAAACCAACCATATTGGCTTTATACTTCCTTAAGATTCCAAAATTTTCTATAAACCACCTCATTTTTGAAGCCTCCTTATCTCTGTTAATGTAGCATCGGCGTTAGTCTTTTTAAATACTTAAGACTACACAACATACCCTTTTTCGGTTGCCTCTTTAAAAACTGAAGCCCAATTGGGTGATGTCCAGAATGCCGCTGGTGGCTATGGTAAAAAATTTCCATGTTGTCAATCATCTATGCCTTCCGTGCTTCGCATGACCAATAAATGAATCATCAGGTAACCTTTTTCTCTGATGGCGGCGACACCGTGCGTGAGTTGCAGGGGTATCTCAACCCTCATGCGGAATACCTCCAGGATTGGTTTCATGTCACCAGGCGCATCACCGGGATGCGCAACATGGCCAAAAGCCTTTCCTCGAAGGACGTTCCAGACATCGCGCAGCAGGCGGACACCCACCTGGAACGGATCAATTGGTACTTGTGGCACGGCAATGTCTGGCGTGCCCTGCAGACGCTCAAGGAGCTAGACATGGCGTTGGACATGATCGAAGAAGATCAACGACCGTGCAAGCTCCGGAAAGCGTTGGGGGAATTCGACACCTATATTTCAGGAAATGCGGCGTGCATTCCAAATTATGGGGATGGGTATCGCCATGGAGAACAGATAGCCACCGGATTTGTGGAGTCCACAGTTAACCAAGTGATAAGTAAACGGCTAGTGAAGAAGCAGTCGATGCGGTGGACCGACCGGGGGGCACATCTGTTGTTGCAAGTAAGGCCCAAAACGCTAAATGACGAACTCCGATCGACCTTCGAACGCTGGTATACGGGGATATAGGTTGCGGCCTAGCACCCGGTTTGTCATACGCTGGTGCGCTTGGTTATCATTCGCCGACGACCGCCTATTGGGGGGGACATCGAGTCGGGAGTCGGTCGCCAGAGACTGTTCGATCCCAGAGCCGGAAAATTCGTCTTACACACGTGGCTGTGAAGCCACGATCGCCCGTCAACCCGACTCAGAAGCCGGGGCGAATGGAGACAGTTCGAGTGTGAATGCGGGTACAATCCATCGGAAAGCCTAACATCTCAAGTGGCCAAAGAATGGGGGCAGGGCTCCCTTATCCTGAACGCCGAGGCCGCTGACGGATACCGGGATCATGACTCAATGAAAATTTGTTTAGATTTAAGAAGCCCTGGGAAAACGGGTATTTTAAGTTATATGCAACGGCTACTTAAGAGCTTATTAAAGATCGACAAAAAAAATAGGTATATAATTATAACTGATCCCAAACATGATAAATGGGAATGCGATGGCATTGAAAAAATAGTAGTCCCATCCCTAAATCCTTTGTGTTGGATGATATGGAGTAATACGGTGCTACCCAGGCTACTCAAGCAAAAGGGAGTTGATATCTACCATAGCTTAAAACATATAACAGCTTTTCGAATGAAAGCAAAGAAACTCGTAACACTCCATGGGGTTCATATGCATTATGTAATGCCAGAAATATTTAAACCCCAGGAAACCTTATATTGGAAACTTACAACGTACATAGCAGCCAAACGATATGATCGCATTATTACAGTTGCATCAGCCGAAAAGGATTATCTTGTAGAAAAAGTGGGTTATCAAAAAAACAAATTTAGGATAACACATCTTGCTGGAGATGAGCGATTTAGGGTAATTGATGATAATGAGAAAATGCAAAATGTTAAAGAAAAATTGAAATTACCAGATCGTTTTATACTTTACGTTGGAATGATCCATCCCCAAAAAAACCTGGAAGGAATTATAAAGGGTTATGAAAGGGCAAAAAGTGATCTAAAAAAGGACTATAAATTAGTAATAGCAGGGAATAAAAACTGCGGTTATTTTTTTGAAATATTTAATTTAGTAAAACAACTTAGTATAGAGAATGATGTGATTTTTTTAGGACACGTTTCAGATGACCTCCCTTATGTTTATAATCTTGCTGACTTATTCTTGTTTCCGTCACATTATGAAGGTTTTGGAATAGTTCTTATTGAAGCGATGGCTAGTGGATTGCCTGTGATAACCTCTAACGTTGATGATATATGTGAAGTGGTTGGGGATGCAGCAGTAACCGTGAATTCCAAAAATATATCAGAAATCTCTAAGGCTATTTCTGATATCCTCAACTCTCACGAACTCAAACAATCATTAATAAACAAATCATTGGAAAGGTCTAGAATATTCTCATGGGATCGCTGTGCGAGAGAGACCATGAAAATATATGAAGAACTAGAATAGTCTGAAGATCGTCCGGAAACTTTTATGATAGATATTAATAGAAATGATAAGACAGCTTCAGTCAACAAGTATGACTTTCAAGGTATGCCTTCTCCTTCAAAGATGGGGATTAAATTAATTGAAAAATACCAGGAAAATTATATCCGAGAGTATCTGTCAGATGTACCCAAAAATGCAGATATAATGGAAATTGGAGGAGGAAAGGGTTTTTTTGCAAATGCATGCATCAAACGTGAATGGAATTACTGTACTATTGAAAAAAGTGCGATACAGACAGATAAATTTCTAAAACGTGGCATAAGAGCGATTAACGCCTCAGTTCCTCCTTTACCAACTCATGACAAAATGTTTGATTTAGTCCATGCTGATCAAGTAGTTGAACACCTTAACAACCATGATGAAGCTATTCTTTTTGTTCAAGAATGCTGGCGTGTCCTTAAACCTAATGGCCTCCTATCAATAGTGTGCCCGAATATAATGTCACAAAAGTTTTATTTTTACGAAGTGGATTATAGTCATTCGTATCCCACTTCTAAATATCGTTTGGAGTGGTTACTAAAAGACTATGGTTTTGAGATTTCGTACGCGGGATTCTTTTTAAATTGGAACAATAGCAAACATTTGGTGGTTCGTGCGACACGGCCAGTACTTCTGCTTCTTTTTAATTTTATTAGATTGCCAGTTGTTGCATTCCTTTTAGATTTCTTGGGGTTAGGTACTTTGCGAAAACGCGTATTGAAGACCTGTACTGACAATGTAGTTATCATTGGGCGGAAAAACCCTTTATAGGAAAACATGATTATTGCGTTAACTCTTCAAAAGTATGGTCCTCAGCTTGCTGGATGAGGATGGTGGATACAATATGTCTGAAAATAAAAAAATATACGCCACTAAAGAAAGAATTTTCAAATTTATTATGTGGAAGGGGTAAATAAAAGTTTGAAAAAGAAATATCTATTAATACTAAAGCTCACTATAAGTATCGGATTAATTCTATTTTTAATGTTAAAAATAGACATAAATTCCTTCTTGTCTAGTTTATGGCAAGTAAATATTTACATGTTTTGTATTGCGGTTGTGATATCAGCTTCAACCATCATAATAAAAGCCTACAAATGGCAAATATTATTGAAGATACAAGGTGCCAGATTATCTTTACATACCTTACATGCTTTAAGTTATAAGGCTTTTTTTTTAATAATTTTTTTCTTGGACCTATCGGTGGAGAGGCCTATAAGGTTTATAGAACAATGAATCATTCTGATTCTAAAAGTGGTGCAGTAGCTTCCCTTATAATGGATAGAATAACCGGTCTGTCCGTGTTGATCGTGATTGTCTTGATTTCTGGTATCGTGAATATGATTATAAGTAAACCTATAATCACAGGG
>JBPCUG010000467.1:0-2741 GCA_051011275.1 Cyclobacteriaceae bacterium
GGACAATTCCCAGTTTGCCGGAATGGTAGAAAGTGTTGATGAAAGCCTGGGCCGGGTCCTTGCCAAATTGGATGAACTGGGACTGGAAGAAAATACCATTGTTATTTTCTTTTCTGACAATGGAGGCATGTCAGCGGGAAATTTCGGAAATCCTGATCGAATAATTGAGGAAGCTCAATTGGATAAAGCCTATGCAACCTCTAACCTGCCTTTGCGAGGGGCGAAGGGTTGGTTGTATGAAGGGGGGATCCGTGAACCTTTGATTATCAAATGGCCACAGCAAGGTTTAAAAAACGAAATATGCGAAGTGCCTGTAATCAGCATCGATTTTTTCCCGACTATCCTGGATATGTTAGGTCTACCCATATCTCAAGACCAGGGACCTGATGGAATAAGCCTGGTGGACCTGCTTAAAGGAGAAAAGACCATTGAAAGGGATGCCATTTATTGGCATTTTCCTCATTATAGCAATCACGGGAGCCAAAGTCCCGGAGGAGCTATTCGCAGCGGGGATTATAAACTCCTTGAATACTATGAAAATAATTCTGTTCAACTATTTAACTTAAAAGCAGATATCGGAGAACAGCACGATCTAGCTGAATCTGAGCCTGAAAAAGCTGAAGAGCTACGAAATAAGCTACATAATTGGAGAAAAGAAGTCTATGCGCAGATGATGGAGCCAAATCCGGACTATGCTGAAAAGTAAACCCTATAATTCAATTGAAAGTCGTTTGAAATTCCACCTAGTTCTAGCGCTAGTGTTAAGTGTAGATTTATCGAGGCGTCACTTGTGCTTTTGAGATTGCTAATCCTAAGTCCGTGGCTTTGAGTAGTTATATCCTCCAGTAGTTTAAAAGGACATATACGGTTTACTTTCTATATTTATATAGTATTGGACATTGGAATTTTGTAAGGTGTTCTTATGGGTAAAGCATCCGACATTCGAAAACCAATTAGAGAAATTTTTGTGAGATCATTTAAAAGGGTTGTCGTTCTACTCATTGTAGCTACTCTTGCGGCATGTGCCAATACCTTGGAAGATAACGTAGCACAGAATGTAGCGCAGAACGTAGTACAGGAGGATGGTTGGGCGCATATGTATGACCTAAACACCCCTCACCAATACCATAACGGGGTGGTCGCCGACGGGAAGATATTTGCGGTAGGTGGATCTCAGCCTATAACCAGAGATCCGGCGGAATTTGAACAATATGATCCTACAACCAACCGCTGGACCATCCTACCCAATATGCCAACCCCTCGGGTATTTCTCGGGGCAGCGGCTGTCCAAAATAGGATCTATACGATCGGTGGCATAGGTGATTCTTTGGACTATCACGCCACGGTAGAGGTCTATGATCTTGTGAACAATACTTGGAACGAACGAGCTGATTTGCCAACGCCTAGAAATCGGTTAGCTGCGATTGCATTTAACGGAAACATTTACGCCATAGGTGGGCTGAGTCCACAGGGTGATACTGACATTGTGGAAGCATACGATCCCGATTCGGATAGTTGGGTGAGAAAAGCAAATATGCCCACCTCCCGTCATGGACATTCGGCAGTTGTTGTAGATGACATAATTCTGGTAATTGGCGGATACTCAGCCGGGCCCATTGCGACAGTTGAGGCATATAACCCAGCAACGGATCAATGGTCGAAGAAAGCGGACATGCCTACACCGCGTGGATTCCTTGGGGTAGCTTTTGCAAAGGGACATGTTTATGCCATAGCCGGACGTGTTTCAGACAACCCGATAGAGCGATATGATCCTAATGCAGATGTCTGGGAGGGGTTGGGCCCTATGCCCGGAAGCTTTCGCAATCGTTTCGGCATTGGGGTTGTCGATGACCTGATATATGTGATTGGAGGGGAATTTCAAGGTGACCCGCGCATACCGATAAGCGTACTGCGATATGAACCAGAGGATAATTAACAATAAATTTGGCGTTCAGAAATGCATTGAAGCTAATGAATGCCTTGTTGGTTATTTATTTTGTAACCACCCTCCGACATGAAAGTAAGTTAGCAGTTATTATTAATATGTGATTTCCATTGGCCATGTCGGGAGATACTCTATATCATTAGTCGTGCGTAGTCAGTGAAGAATACGAACAGTGAGGTGGCCGAAGCAAAGCCTTCTGCTGTCAATAAATCTTCTTCTCCCCTGCTTTAATACGCATCCCTCCATGCACTCGCTTTGCACAGCATCCATGTGTACAACGATGAGATAATAGGTCAAACGGGAAGAGAAAACTACGAAGTTGTTCTTACGTCCTGTCTCGATCTGGTTGGTCGTTTGGACGATCCTTGGCTTTGAGAGTGAGAAACGACCCAACAGCCGTTATAAGTACTCCCACGATGGTCCCGATAGTCTGCCTTAATCCAAAACCCTCCTTGTAGCCGATGCCGATAACGTCAGCCAGCAGCGAGCAGGCCAAAAGCCCGACTCCGATTAAGAGTATGATCATACTCGATGTTTTGGCTATTTGCATATCATCTCCTTCTGTTTGTTAACATATTGAAACAACAAACCTAGATTTGCTATCAACGAATATGCAATAACATATTCTATTGCCAACAGCAGCATTAGGTACAATATAGGCATATTATACGGACCATGCAAAACACATACATGTTAGTAAAAAACCACAATCATTCGGTCTGGACATTTACTTGACACGCCAATTAGGAATGTTCACTATTCTTTAGTCACATCGGCTGAGATGGTTCAGGGTCGT
>JBPCUG010000468.1:0-4250 GCA_051011275.1 Cyclobacteriaceae bacterium
TCGGTCTTTCTTTGTATACCGCCACTCCCAGTTTTTGTGCCATTTGCAGCACTTCACCATAGATCAAGGGTTCAATATTCGAATGCCATTTTCCGGGTATTCCATAGGCCATTTGTGATGATAATCCCTCATACCCTCCTTCCCAAAGGATCGCTGTCGTAGGAATATATGCCATCACATCATTGGAATATCCCATAATAAAAGTATTTGGACCCAACATTCGTTTTAATCCAATAGCATACCCAACTACCGGCTCGCCACCAAGACTTACTACTAGTTGCTCACCAAGTCCCCAGATCTGCAAAGGATAAGAGTAGGGCTTAAGCGATTCGGCCTTCCTTGTTTTTTCAAGTATCCTATCGGCCCAATGCCACTGATTTTCCGCAAATTCAGCTTCAACTCGTTTTAGTTCTCCTTCGGAAGGTTTTTTTAAAGTCAAGTCAACCTCGGAATAGGTGGTTAATAGCTTTGGAGAAAGTGTCTGCATTTCTTCCTCCAATACCCGTTCAACTGAGGATGCAAGCGTTCTTCCAAATTGTCTTGCCAGTGCAACCGACTTTCGTGGCATGGGATTTTGATCACCTCCGGCACCCTGAAAAAACATCGCGGTGGTGCCGGGGTGAAGAGCTTCTAATTCTGCCTGTGCAAAACCAGGATAATCACCCGACCATTGAGTTGTGTCTAAAACGGTAGGATGGCAGGCATAGCCAAATGCAATAGCCATTAATTTCCCTGATCCACTTTCGACTTTAATTACAGGTACTGCATAATCATTAGGACCATTTAACTCTGTCTGTTCAAGAAAAGAATCCTCGTGGTTGTTTCTCCGATTTACCTGAAACCGGGCAATACCATTATTGGCATAGAGTTGTGCCGGCTCCAAGGCAGATAATGCCTCTCCAATTAGTTCGACCATTTGATCTTCCAGCCAGTCGGAGTATGCTTTGATTAGTTCTAACTGATCTGCGTCAAGTGGATATATATCGAATAGTGCGTCCTGCAAGACAGGGCCGGAATGTGTATGCGAACTATTTAAAATAATTTGGGCTCTAGATAGTTTAAATTTTTCCTGTGCACGATTACAAATATTATCTGAAATATGCTTAGGCAGTCCTACCAGATCAGCAGTAACCAGCACCGCTTGTGCACCACTTGCATCCTCCAAAGCCAGTGCCTTGGCCCATAGATCGTGTAATTTACCCTCCGAAGGGCCGGTTCGACTGGCATATCCTGCCATCCACATGGATTGTTGCGGGGTAATCACTACCCGGGCCACACCGGCTTTCCAACCTGTCTCATCATTCCAATCACTGGATGCAATGACGGTGTTAAATGTGGAAGTCAGGAAGAAATATAATGCTAGGTATAAAATAGATCCTCTCATAGCGTGTTTATTCTCTCAATGTATTTATGATAATTACTTTTTCGGCAAAACTTCAAGAATACTCAGCATTGCCAGGTGGTCCGATGCGATTTTTTCATCAATTACTTTGGTCTTCAGTACTCTCCACCGATGCACGGGTTTGTAAAGAATATAATCAATTTTCTTTTTGGGATTATTGGATGGAATAGTTGGTTCGTCTGCCTCATCAGATTTTGTCCAGATCTTGAAGAGCTCTTTCATCGGTTTGCTATTTGGCGTAGCATTGAGGTCTCCAGCCAAAATAGAAAGCTTAGCCTTTTCATTGAAGATAGTATTTATATCTTCAACCTGCATCATCCTATTAGTCTCATCTTTTGTATGATCAAGATGGGTCCCTATAAATTGGATAGTATCCCCACTTTGTAAAATAATGTTAGCTTCTAATGCAGCTCGTGGTTCATGTCCTTCTCGGTATCGTAGCGCATGCGTTTTTGTACTAAGAAAAGAATATCGGGATAGGATCCCCTCTCCATACTCCCCACCATCGTAAGGCATGGCCCTACCGAAAAGAGGCGCAAGTTTTGTCCGCATAGCCAATTCAGTAACCAGATCCATTTTTCTTGCCCTGTTTGTATAAAAGTCGACCTCCTGTAATGCTACTATGTCAGGATTGGTTGAATTTATAACCCTTGCGATCCTATCCAGATCAAAGTCATTATTGACTGTGGCCCCATGAAGGATGTTAAAGGTAAGTACCCTAATTACTCTGGATGAATCGACTTCAGTTTGACCATTGGCATGGAATGATAGCACCACTAGTCCAAAAATTAGAACAACAGCCCTCTTCTTATATTTCATATTCTGGTTATATGTCATATTCTGGATGATTAGGGTTCGAAGCGTAGTTGATCTACAAGATTGTGATTTATAGCTTTGTTGGGGCACGCTTTTTTATTTTTTTATTTCATATGACAATTCTACCATTCCGTCTTTGTAAGCGGCTACATCTCTTAGGTGCAATTTCTGTTCTTGTCCTACGTAGTCAAAAAACAGAGTTCCATCGCCAAGGATCACAGGCATTATTGAGATCACTATCTCATCCACCAGTTTCATACGGATAAAGTCTTTGGTAAGCATAGCCCCTCCCACCATCCATATATTCTTATATTTTGGTTTTAGTCGGTCGTTTACAAGTTTGCTCAGGTCACCTGAATAGAACTCGACATTTTTTCCGTCAGTGGTCAGGTCTCTATGAGTCACTACAGTAACTGGCACCTCTCCATAGGGCCATCCAAGTTCCAGTGCGTGCTTATATGTTTTGGAACCCATGACATAACAGTCTATCGACTTGATAAACTCCGCTACGTCTTCTTCTGTAAGGCTAATACCCTTCTCGTAATTGTCAGTCGATTGAAGCCATGAAATACTCCCATCGTTTTTGGCGATGAAGCCATCAAGGCTTGAAACCATGTGTATTGTCACTTTGGATGCGTGTGTCGTCATTTTTTCAATAAGCCCCAACAAATTGTGATCAATTAAACTAGGGCTACTTCCTCGATAAAGATAAGTAATGCCAGTGAATTTTCGACCATGAAATTCAGCCACGATTAATTACACAATTTGCTATCTCCATTCTCTCTTTCCTCTATGTTTTGAGAATACGGTTACAGTAGGCGGCCTTTTATGCACATAGGACAACTAATCATCTTGCGTAATGATGAAAGTCATTGTGATTCTTTAGAAGTGCTCCTACTTTATAGTTACTTAAGTGGAACTAAAGTATGAATCAAAAGTAATCAATTATGAAGGGTGCAATTTTTTTCTCAAGCAAGTATGGCAGTACGGGACAATATGCCAATTGGATTGGTGAAGCGACTGGTTTGCCGGTGTTTGATGTGAAAGACGCCAATGCTGATCCATCGCAGTACGACTTTTTGGTCTTAGGCAGCCCGATAATCTACTACAAGCTGTTAAACCGAAAATGGGTGAAAAGAAATTGGTCAGCAATTGAAAACATACCGATCATTTTCTTCACGGTTTCCGGTGCTCCAGCCGGACCGAAATTGAATCGGTGGTTTGCCCAAAGCCTACCTGAGAACATGACTTCACAAATGAAACATGTCGCGCTTCGCGGAAGGCAAAAACCAGAGGAACTTAGCATGTATGACCGGCTGATGCTGAAGATTGGTGCCATGAAAAACAAGGATCCCCAAGCCAAGAAAGAAGAGCTTGAAGGATTTGACTACATGGACAAGTCCAGCATCCAACCGATTGTAAGTTTGGTTGAGCAGTTCCAATCAAGTGCGGTGACACCGGTGGCATCTTAGTTCTTGATATTTGCCACTAAACAATTGACTATAAGTCTTCTAGATGACAGTGTGGTGTTAAGCATACAATTGGAGTGGCCTGGAAGCCCCGGATACCAATCAGGTCGGCTACTTGCCCCGCAGTAATCATCACTGTTTGAGCAAAGCGAGTTTTGATGATTTGAGCTTTCCATGAGCGGTTTTTAGCTAATTCCTCACAGCCTTAATTTTTTGCTTACTTTTTATCTTGATAAAAAAGTAAGAGTCTGTCTGGCTTGAAGTCAAAAGTCAAAGCAAGGGCTAAAGTTAAAGAGTGGCAAATACGGATGGAGTTACAACATGCAAACAATGGCACTAACGCAAGGGGATTGCCAGAGTCCTTCCCGATCCCTCTCAGGGGGGACGGTAATGACGTTAATTTCATTTATCCAACCCCGCACTATCTGAAAAATGGATATAAGTAAAGCATTCCGGAAGGTGTGAATCCCAAACACCATGCGAACTCCAGGCCGAGCCTCCGGAATCATTGGCTCTTGAGGGTTCTTTATACTGGTTAAATCTGGAAAAATCCATCCTCCAAA
>JBPCUG010000469.1:0-2755 GCA_051011275.1 Cyclobacteriaceae bacterium
GTTGGAGAGATGTAAAAGAAGTATTAAAAAAGGAGCTATCCCAACAATGCTACGAAGGATTGGCAAAAATTTATATTACCTATTTTAACTGATTTATACTCCCGCCTAAAATTGGCTAAAATCACCACATTACAGTTTGAGGATATTGATAAACTACCAAACGAACAATCATGGACGAACAACGATGAACAACTAAGAACCGAAAACGAAGAACAAAGAACCAATTTAAAAATCAGCTTTCACTCCTAGCATAAAGCTCCGTGGCATACCAGGTCTTAAACCAGCCGGCCTGCGTGCTACACTGTACTCCTGATTCAATAAATTATTTACTCGTCCGAAAATACGGATGTTTCGGTAAAGCGAATAATTGGAGGCAAAGTCAACTACAAATTGCCAATCAGTACTCTCTGTCGGTACCAACTCACCTTGACCAGGTAAGGTACGCAGTGGACTTTGGTATTTTGAACTGATATCGAAATTGAATTTGCGATGCTCCAGACCTAAGCTAAAAGCTATTTGATGTTTTGGAAGGTAGGGGAGGTCATCACCAGCACTAACTGTGCCCCAGCCTTCAAATTCACTCTCGAAGGAATTCTGGAACTCACCTTCAGTGAACGTATAGGTCATACTCAATGGCAAACTCATAGTGGAGGCTGTTTTGGCTAGCAGATCATAACTTGCTTCAACTTCCAATCCCGATACATTCACGTCGCCGCCATTAAACTGATCTGTAGTGCCCTGTCCGCCAGAGGAGGCAAGATCGGCGCCCAGCAGGTTGCTGTAATCGTTGAAGAAGAATACACTTTGGAAACGAAAGTTTGGTTGATCATATCGAAAGCCAATTTCGTAGTTAACACTTTCTTCCGGTTGGGTGCCTTCTTTCGATCCTGGTGGTGAGAACCCCTTATGCACTCCCAGAAATGTTGATATTTGTTGGTTTACCTGGTATTCCAGTCCTACACCAGGAATAAAAACATCTACGCGGTTTTGTCGCCTTATCAGGTCACTTCCTGTCCGATCTGGATCCTCTTTACCGTACTCTAAACGGGCTATTTCAATATTTTCATAGCGCAATCCAGGTACAACTGTCCATCGCCTGTATTTGAAATTATACTGGAGGTAACTGGCAAAAGCAGTGGCAGTTTCAATCCTGTTACTTTCTGTTCCGGGAGTTCCGGATTGAGTCAACTCCATCAATCCTTGGTTCATGCGATAGTGGTCTACCCACTGAAAGCGATCGATCTGATCTTTGTGGAAACGCAATCCCAACTCAAGGTCATGTTTGGTCTCCCCAGCTTCTATTTGGTAGCCGATAACTGTCTGAAGGCCCTGAGCATAATAGTCACGGTTATTAGCTTTTACAGCTAGGGCTTGGCCGATCGGACTATCCGCTCCTTTTATAATGGCTAGCTCCTCGGCAAAGCTACTTGGGTTTGCCAATATGGTACTAATTCCAACTTTGTCTCCATCCTCTGTGGCTTGAACCTTATCAAGTTTGTACCAATTCCTTGAGAATTCAGTGCGATACAGACTAGTGGTAACGTCGACATTTTTCAAAGGTCTAATCGTATGACGAAGCAATAATTGAGTTTGCTTAGTATCGATTATATCCTTTTGCGATGCAGCATAACGTCTAAAAGGAGTAGCATCAAAATCAGCATCGGTAAGACCAAGGTAGGTCTCATCCGACTCGCCTGTAGTTTGTGCGATCTTGAAAGATAAGGTCTGGTGTATCTTGGCCGACTTATTTGTGTTGACACGGAATTTTACCAGATAGTCTTGCAAGTTAAAGCCAGTACCGCCGGGCGCATCTAGATCTTTAAAACCATTGGAAGCTGTTTGATAGGTCTCAGCGACAAACCCGAAGTTCTTATAAGCATCTCCTACGAAAGCATGCACAGTGCGGCTGCCAAAGCTACCTCCCAGGATATTTACTCTGCCTGAAAACGATTCAGGTATTTGTGTGGAGATAAAATTGATGGCCCCACCAGTGGTGTAGGGACCGTATTTGATCTGGCTGGAGCCCTTCCTTACTTCGATTCCCTGCATGCGACCTACGGTGGGAAAGTAATAGGCGGCCGGAGCTGCGTAGGGAGCAGGCGCCATTAACACCCCATCTTCCATAATACTGATCTTGGAGCTTCTTTCTACCCCTGAACCGCGAAGACCAATATTCGGTCGCAAGCCAAAACCCTCTTCTTCCTGAATATTTACACCAGGTACTTGACGAAGAATACGATTGATGTCGTTGTAGTTAAATTTTTGTAATTCCGCTGGCCCTAAATAATGTACGGAGCCCGGTATGTCCTTGACCCCTTGCTTACCGCCGCTGAGCGATACTCTTTCTATTACGATCCCCGGGATCTCAATAAAATGCTCTCTTATCTGAAGGTCTAAGGAGGTTTCCTGGCCGGCTTTCAATACTACCACTTTGCGCAAGGTCTCAAAACCAACACTGGAGATCACCAGCGTATGGGAGCCAGCAGCAATCTGCTCCAAACTATACTTTCCCTTACCATCCGTTGCGGTACCGATTTTCACTTCCTCCAAATAAATATTAGCGCCAGCTACCGCTTCATCTGTACCTTCTTGAGTAAGCACTCCTGTCAAACTCCCATTCTGAGCATACACTCCGACTGTAATCCCCATGAAAAACAGCCCTAGAACACATTTCAACCACATTTTCCTCACTATTCCTTTTATTTAGACTAATTATAAATAACGATACAAATGTAAGGGTGGAAGGCTATCGAGG
>JBPCUG010000470.1:0-6917 GCA_051011275.1 Cyclobacteriaceae bacterium
TTGGTAATGAGTTGGTGAGTTCGCTTTTTAAAGATGGGGAAAATCCGATCAACCAAAACCTTTCGTTTTTAGGCACCAAGTTCAAGATTGTAGGGGTTTTGGAGCAAAAAGGAGGAATGGAAGGTGGGGGTGGAAGTGATAGGTTAATAGTTGTGCCATTAGCTACTGGTACAAGATTATTAACATTTGGAGACCCTAACTATACCATAAATGTGCAAATTACTGACCCTGCTCAGATGACAAGTGCAATGGGTGATGCAAGAGGCTTAATGCGATCTATAAGGAAAGATCCTATTATCCAGGAGGACTCCTTCGAAATAGAAAAAAGCGAATCTCTGGCAGAGACAATGTCAGAAGTTTCTGGTAAACTACGATTGGGTGGAGCTGTGATAAGTCTGGTTACATTGATTGGTGCATCTATTGCTTTAATGAATATCATGCTAGTATCTGTTACGGAGCGGACTCGTGAAATAGGTGTGAGGAAGGCATTAGGAGCAACACCAAGGCGGATCAAAGAGCAGTTTTTGATCGAGGCGATTGTAATTTGCTGCTTGGGAGGCTTAACAGGTGTTTTGCTGGGGATAGCCATTGGTAACATAGTCACTTTAACAGTGTTCAAAGGATCCTTTTTCATACCATGGCCCTGGATGATTCTAGCCTTTGTAGTATGTGTGATAGTTGGGTTAATATCCGGCTTTATCCCTGCCAATAAAGCAGCCAAACTGGATCCAATAGAGTCCTTACGCTTCGAATGATCGCTAGGATTTAAGTCATTAATTGGTTTACTTTAAGCATCCTCTTAACGGATTCAGATCAGCTTTTGGGTAAAATTATGGGAATAGTACGGCTGATTTTTCTTTGTGTTATATTCTTGCAAAGCTCAGCATGCTTTGGGGCTGAATTGGTGCTGGTCGGCAACTACCAAGGTAAGAATTTGTATGTTCAAAACCCGCTCTTACCAGACGGCACAGCCTATTCGTCTTCCGAAGTTTATGTTAATCAGGATTTTCTAATGCATGCTCCTAAAGCCAGTGTTTTCATAATAGACCTTTCGCATTTGGAATTAGATCAAAAAGTTGAAGTTAAGATCCTTCACGAAGAAGATACCCCACCCAAGATAGTGAATGCGCATGTTATTCGTAATTTGGTTATTTATGAGGAGTCAAGTTACGCGTCCAGGCCGGATGTTTTTCGTTGGGCCAAAGCAGATACAGTTACCCTTCGATGGTCAGTTTACAATCAAAAACAAGGAGGTCTTTTTGTGGTAGAGAGAGGAATCGAAAAGGACTGGGAGGCAATTGACTCGCTCAAAATAACCGAAGCAACTTTATATAGATTTCCTATCAGTCATACTTCTGGAAATAATCAATATCGCATTAAGTTGATCGATCGGGATGGATATGTTTCCTGGTCCGATTCGTTTAATTTTCTCCATAAATCAGGGGTTCAGGAATTCTATCCAGCGAAGTCCAAGCCAGAGTTTGACCACTTAACCGGTGTATCCTACTATCCTAAAAAGGCGCAACGAGCGATTCGATTGTCCAAGGAAGCGGCTTATGAAGTTTGGTCAGACGACGAGAAGTTATTAGAAGGATACGGGGCCTTAGTTATCATAAAGAACTTAAGTCCAGGGGATTACTTTATTAAAATCGGAGAACACAAAGGGGCCTTTACAAAATATTGACAGGCTAGGCCGTAATCAAATGAGATTCCGATAGTACCGCCAGTCCGTCCAGATCAATGTCTTTTATCTTAACCTCCCTAATTTGATTTACAAGATCAGGGTTATATGCAGTTTTCACCCTAATATAATTCTCCGTAAATCCAACCAGTTGATCATCTTTAGCATTAGACTCAAATAGGACCCTCATTAGTTGACCCATGTGTGCTTCATAAAACTTTCTGCGCTTCTTTTGAGAAAGGTTGTGCAGCATCCGTGATCTCTCACTTCTTACCTTGTGTGGTATCGCACCATCAAAACTTACGGCTGGGGTATTTGCTCGTTCAGAATAGGTGAAAACATGAAGGTAGGAGATATCCAATTGATTTAGGAATTGATAGGTTTCTTTGAAATCGCTATCAGTTTCTCCTGGAAAACCAACAATCACATCAGCACCTATGCAGGCATTTGGCATCACAGATTTGATTGCCGTTACCCGATCTGAGTAAAGTTCTCTCAGGTATCTCCTTCTCATCAATTTGAGCAGTTTGTCACTCCCAGATTGTAAGGGAACATGAAAATGGGGAACGAATTTTTTTGAATTGGCTACAAAATCAATAATCTCATTTTTTAAAAGATTTGGCTCGATTGAGGAGATCCTGTAACGATCAATGCCGTCAATCAAATCTAGCTGTTTGATCAACCCCAAAAATGTCTCGTCAGGCTTACCAAAATCGCCAATATTTACGCCGGTCAGTACCACTTCTTTTACCTCGGTACTAGCTATTTCCTCAGCCAATTGAATAATCTCAGTGATAGACCCGCTTCTGCTTTTGCCTCTTGCCAGTGGAATAGTACAGAAAGTACATGAATAGTCACAGCCATCCTGTACCTTTAAAAAGGTTCGTGTTCTATCTGCAATGGAATAAGCAGGATGGAATGTTTTAGCCTCTTGGATTTCAGAAGCAAAGACGATAGCCTTATCTTCCTTATCAAGGTTTTCCAGGAACTCAACCAATTGAAACTTTTCAGCTGCTCCTAAAACCGCATCAACACCGTGGATCTCTGCGATCTCTTTTGGCCTTAACTGCGCGAAACACCCAATAATTGCTACATAAGCATCCGGGTTGACTTTCCTTGCCTGTTTTACAACTTGTTTACATTTCTTGTCGGCATTTTCAGTTACCGAACAAGTGTTGATAACAAAAATGTCTGGGGTCTCCTCAAATGCTACCTTGAGAAATCCTTTCGCTTCAAATTTCCGGGCTATCGTTGATGTTTCGGAGAAGTTAAGCTTACAGCCAAGTGTGTGAAAAGCTACCTTTTTCATTTTTCCAATAATTTCCAAAGATAAGGATTTTGGGCCATTCACAGGAGTAGACAATTCTATTTGTCAAGATAATCCTGAAATAACACTTGCAAGTGAGCCTTCCCAGCCAATATTGCAGCATTAGATACTTTAGGATCACGGTGTAATAAGACTTTTCCTTCTTGATCGTAAGCATAGAAGCCATCTTTTTGAATAAAGCCGATTCCGTGATTGAAAACAAATGGCGAAAAAGCCTTGGTTTGCGGATGAAAAATGTCTCTGCTCCATGGGTAATGCTGACTGCCTAAATTGAGTTGATGCAACAAAGTTGCCGGCAAGTCTGTTTGTGAAGCTACCTGGTGAACCAAGGTATCTGTGGTTTGAAGGGCCCCACCAAGCCATAACATTGGGATATGATATTTGTCAGGATGGTATCTTTGAGAGTTGTCGAGAAGGCGGTGCCCATGATCAGCTAGAACAATTACTATCGTGTTTCGATACCATGGCCTTTGCTTGATCTCATCTACAAATTTACCAAGTGATTGGTCAGTATAATATAGTGAGTTGAGGTAGAGTGACTCAAGATCATCACCAGCAAATTGTGGTTCCATTGGCACTTCAAAGGGCTCGTGACTACTTAAAGTAAAAACAACAGAAAAAAAAGGTTCTTTGGTTTGGGCCATATCTATGGCCCACCTATCAAACAGTACATGGTCATGAGCTCCCCATTTAGAATTCATATCTGCCTGATCAAAGTCACTTTTATCTATGATTTCATCAAACCCACCTTGTACCAGATACGATTTCATATTAGCGAATGATAATTCACCTCCATGATAGAAGGAAGTTCTATAACCGAGGTCCTTGAAGTCTTGGCTTAACACTGGTAGTTGAGATGTCTTATTTGGGATTTTTATTATTGACTCGGTTGGCTGAGCAGGATATCCACTCAGCAAGGCTACCAGCCCTTTAGCTGACCGATCGCCACTAGCATAGAAATTGGTAAATAGGATACCTTCAGAGGCCAACATATCAAATTGCGGTGTGATCCCTTGATATTTACCGTTCAACGCTTCTACTGCTTTAGCCGTGAAACTTTCCCAAAGTATAATCAGCACATTCGGATTTGATACACTTTGTATTTGCAGCTCTTTGGCAAATGATACTGGCTTATAAAGAGAATCAACTATAGCTTTGGCATCGTCCATCTCCATGAATGAATAGGGATTGTGCTTGCTGTAGGTCCTTTTACTTATAGATCGAAAAAAATTCCATGGGACGTTCAAGGCGGCTTGATTGGCAAAATTATTTTTTGAAAAGTAAACATCACTTTGGTTCAATGGTGCAAGTTGAATTCCACCTCTGATAGGTAAAATTAAACAAGCGGTTAGAAAAAGGAATAATGCAAGGTATGCAGGATGCAAGACCAGCCAGAGCCTAGAAATACTATGAACATATTTACGGTATAAATAGCTGAATATTAATCCTATAATGATTATTCCTAAAATAAGTAGTGCAAGAGGAGAGGAGCTTGCTGAAGCAAACATTAATTTCGGGGAGTCAATAAATGCGAGAGGTGTGGCGTCCAATCTGTAACCCCAAAATTGGAATAGCTCCATATCCAAAGCGACAAGAAACGTAAGAAAAAACAAACAGAAAAAAGTGTAAATAGCCAAGGTCCGCCTTGATTGATTTACGAAGCCAAGTGTTGATAGAGCAACCACCAGAAAAGGAATAATGCATAAATAAGCGGTGAAGGAAACGTCCATTTTGAGCCCATGTACGAAAATACCAGTAAGCAGATCACGAGACAGCTGCTGACTTTCATCCAACTGATAGGTTAGGAATGCAATTTTTGAAAGAATAAAGTAGGCAAGCCAGAAGACAAAGTATAAACCCAAAAATAATAGTCGTTTTCTCATAGTTGAAGATGAGTCGGAATGTGGGTATAATGTGGTACTAATTTTCCACTAATTTCGATCTTTTATCTCGGGATAATCAATGAAAAACGTATTTTTACAACAAATAATTCAACTCTAGCTGACCTGAAATGGCCTATTTAAGATTCAAAGCACTAGATTTAGTGCAGCAAAGAAAAGCTTACCCCGTTGATTCGAAAAATCAAAGCGTAGCCCACTATTTTGGTGAGGATACTTTTGGTATTGAGCAAATGCGCGCAGCACTATCTCCCGATGCTTTCAATCTGGTTATGAAGTCCATAAAGAAGGGACGGAAAATAGAGCAGGAAACTGCCGATCTGTTGGCTACGGCGGTAAAGGCTTGGGCTTTAGCAAAAGGAGCCACGCATTTCACTCACTGGTTTCAACCGTTGACAGGGGCCACGGCGGAAAAGCACGATTCATTTTTCGATGCTTCCTCTGGTATGGATAAATTTTCCGGAGGTGAATTAGTCCAGCAGGAGCCAGACGCCTCTTCTTTTCCAAGTGGAGGGATTCGAAGTACTTTTGAGGCCCGAGGTTATACAGCTTGGGACCCCAGCTCATCTATATTTATTTTAGATACCACTTTATGTATTCCTACGGTTTTTGTTTCGTACACAGGTGAACCTTTAGACTACAAGGCCCCTCTTTTAAAGGCGGTGGAAGCTGTTGATAAAGCAGCAACAAGGATCTGCAAATACTTCGATAAAAACGTGACCAAAGTGACGCCTTCATTGGGATGCGAACAAGAATATTTTGTTATAGATAAAGCGCTATTTACTGCTCGCCCTGATTTGGTTATGGGTGGAAGAACGGTATTCGGGCATAATCCAGCAAGAGGGCAGCAGTTGGATGATCACTATTTTGGAGCAATTCCCACTAGGATCTTCAATTATATGAAGGACTTCGAACAAGAAGCCTGGAAGCTCGGTATTCCACTCCGAACCCGCCATAATGAAGTGGCGCCAAGTCAATTTGAGGTGGCTCCGTTGTATGAAGACATTAACGTTGCTACAGATCACAATCAATTACTCAAGGATTTGATGGATAGAGTTGCTGAGCGGCATGATCTAAAAATACTGTTCCACGAGAAACCGTTTGCCGAACTAAATGGCAGTGGCAAACATAATAATTGGTCCTTGATCACTGATACAGGGGTAAACCTTTATCAGCCAAGTAGTAGTGCCAGAGATAATCTATTATTCTTGATATTTTTTGTCAATACTATTAAAGCAGTCCATGACTATGCTGACTTACTGCGGGCGAGTATAGCCTCAGCGGGTAACGATCATAGGTTAGGGGCCAATGAGGCACCGCCAGCAATAATCTCAGCTTTTATTGGAGCGCAAATGACCGCTGTTTTAGATGAGTTAGAGCACAATGGCAATATCAAGATCCGAAAAGGCGAAAACATGTATATGAAATTAGGCATCGATAAGATACCTGAGATCATACTGGATAATACCGATCGAAATCGCACTTCACCTTTCGCGTTTACCGGCAATAAGTTTGAGTTCCGAGCCGTAGGATCAGACGCTAATGTAGCCCAGCCAATGACAGTTTTAAATCTGGCTGTGGCTGAGCAACTAAATCAATTCAACAAAGAGCTTGCGAAAAAATTGGCCAAAGACGAAGAAAAGAAATTGGCGATCGTTGACATTCTTAGAAAATATATAAAGGCCTCAAAGGGCATCAGATTTGAAGGTGACGGCTATTCGAAAGAATGGGAAGAGGAGGCGAAAAAGCGTGGACTATCAAACATAAAAAGCACTCCCAAAGCTTTGGATTTCTATCTGGATGACCGCGCGAAAAAGCTTTTTATCGATCACAAGATATTTGCCGAGAAAGAACTTACTGCACGTAATGAGATCATGTTGGAGAATTACATTATGAAAATACAAATTGAATCACGCATGATTGGTGATCTGGCCATGAACCACATCATTCCAACAGCAATTGCCTATCAAAATAAGTTGATCACTAATGCGAATGGTTTAAAAGGCCTGGG
>JBPCUG010000471.1:0-4995 GCA_051011275.1 Cyclobacteriaceae bacterium
AAACAATATCTCCTCAAGGCTACACCAGCGCAGGATCATGGTTCAACCTAACTGACGATGAAGCACTAGGCAGAGGTTTCGTCTCACCCTATGCTACCAGTTCTCCCAATGAAGATTTTGCTGAGACCGTAGCTTTCTTTCTATTTGAGACAAATTTTGATGAGATATTTTTGAATTTGGAACCTAATTGTACGACACCAGAATGTACAGCACGTAATGAGGGAAGAGACCGTATACGGCAAAAGTTAACTTCAATTTCTGAACACTATCAAAAGGTGACCGGCATTGATCTTGAAGAGTTGAGAGCAGCGGTTCAGTCAAAACTATAGCTATTTATGATCAGATCGTTTTATATACTTTCACTATTCTTTCTGACAGGATTTGTTTTTCTATCCTGCGATAATGGGAGCAGCCCTAAGTTGCCTTCGGTGGAAGAAAGAGTCAGTGAGGCCAAAGCTAATTTAATCAGCGAACTTATAGCACCAGCCAATGGATGGCGCTTGGAATACCAGCCGACACCTGATGGTGGGGTGTTCTTTATGCTACTGAAGTTTACCGAAGATGAAGTAACAATCCAATCAGATGTAGTGGATAACGATGGCGAATTCCTGGACCATACGATACCCTATCGAATTGACAATGCCTCCAGTCTTGAATTGATCCTGGAAACATACGGTGTGTTTCATTATCTTTTCGAATTGGATCGGGCCAATTTTGGCGCTGAATTTGAATTCCTGTTCAGATTTCAAGATGGGGCTAACCTAGTATTTGATAGCAAGACCGATGCAGGAGTACCCACTAAACTTATATTTGAGCCAGCTAATGCCGGCGATGAGAGCATGTTTTCTCGAGATCTGGCAGAAAATCTTAATGCCTTTGTAAGTGCATCACCTCAAGCTTTGGTTCAAGTATCCCCAAGTCAGCAACTGATCCTAGAGGATCAAAACATTTCAATTTTCTGGGTACTTGATGCGGCTAAAAGAAGTATTGTTGCAGAGGTTGCAGCCGAAGGAACAGATATCAATCAAATTGTCGCCAGCGGGAATATAGTAAATGTCAACCAAGCCACAGGCTATGCGTTGCTAAATGGCAAGTTGGTCTTGCAAGATCCTATTTCCTTTGTGATTGGAGGTCAACAGGTTACTATCAATCAAATTGCATTGAATACTTTTGAGATGACCGGGCCAAGTATATGCTCCACAGGTGCCGACAATACCGCAAAGTACAAAGGGCAAATCGCAGGTCTCGGGGATGTGAGTATTGTGAGCAGCTTGCTCAGCAGCCGTGGTTCGGGATTCCAAGCTAATGTATATTCTATTGGCTCAGTATTTTTCATATTTGATGGAGACGGGAATTCTCTCTCTGACCCTGGGGGTATTATTGCAGATAAATTCCCCACAGCTGATGGTTTTCTATTTCTTTATGGAGTACAACTCACCAATCCGGAAATACCGATATACTCAGTCGGCTTTACAGTTGGCAGTGATCTATATTTGAGAGAGTTTCAGCCTTCCAGCACCCAAATCAATCTCGTAAAAGTACAGCTGACAAACAACTTCTTCTTCTCGAAAACACCAACCACAGCTGAGCGCCAAGGCCTGATCGATATTACCAATCAATTATTTCAAGGCGCGGAAGTCTATGCCTTTGATTTTCCTCAAAATAGTGTTTTCAGGTTGTTCAATCCCTGCAATCAAAACGAGATTTTTATTTTAGGGTAAGCATAATAAACTTCAACAAAGAAAGGTCAATCTAAGCTTTTGAACCACAGGTTCATCTTTTGTACTACCGTTGGCCAGTCTTTAACCACCCGTTCTGGTTGGTCTTCTTGTTGATACTTGAAATACGAGGAATCTTCCCACTGCAATGTTTTTGGATTTAAACTGGTCTCTTTTTTTCGAAAATATGAGAAATGCTTTTTGCTCGATTGCTCTATCACGTGGACTCTTCCCCTTTTTTTTACAAAGGCAAAGTCCTGCTCCTCCCAACCGTACTGCATGATTAATTTAATTATGTCGTTTCTGTGTTGCTGAAGAAACTTCATTTAGTTACAAAGAGAAAACAGGTTATTGCTCATTACTTGGTTGTTTTGAAAAGGTCAGTTTAAATACAATAAGTATCACACTCAATAAGCTTACTACTACGTTGGCTAAAATAACCGGCCATAGCATCAGCGATATCGCGTAAGTAAGCCATACCAGCGTGCTAATAAAGACGATTAAGATCATGGTCAAACTGAGGTCGCCAACACTTTTAGTTTGCCAAGCTTTGTACACTTGAGGGATGAAGGTAATACTTGTAAGTAGTGCACCTAGGTGGCCGGTAAGTTCAATCCAATTCATTTATTTGGGTTTTTATTTGGCCTAATATCGTAAATTTTCCGGGCGTCCTTTGTTTGGATTGGATATTATATCACTTACCCGCATCCAAATATTGAAAACCAATGGGTTACCTTCCACTACTTCTAAAATTAAGGTGAGCGTATACATTAACTTCTCACCGTTATGAAGAAAAATTCAAACCTGGACTTTACACTATCGAGAGCGGGTGCCAATGAATTCAAAAAGCATCAGCATCTATCCTTATCACAGCTACGAGGCCATCTCAATAACGAGACTTCAGGGCAGCAAAAACATGTAATTGATGAGCACATTTTACGCTGTGATCGTTGTCGCCCAATCTGGGATGGTTTGGTCCATTTTAGCGAGAAGCACAAAAACAGTAATATCTTGAGCGCTGTAGAAACGGGATTGCGCAAGTTAATTGCTACCCAAGGTCTGACCGCACTAGGTTTAAAGGGTTTGCTGGGTTTAATAGCCATTGCCATAAGCCTAGGGCTCGTCACATACGATTTTGAGGAAGACCGAGTATCAGCTTTTGCAAATTTCCAGGCAACTCAGATACCTAAAGTTAGTACTAAGCCCGCAGTTGTGTCCATAGTCCCAGTGATTGATTTGGTAAAACAAGACTCGATTTATCTTTCGAGTGCTATTCGAACTATGATGCTCGAAGACAACCAACCGGCTCCGGAGATGGATCTTAATGATGTAGCGATGGAACCTGAAATTATAGACGCAAGCTTGGCTACCTCCAGCCCTAAAAGCAAAACTCCTAATGAACCAATAGCAGTCAAGGAAAAGGTAACGCCAACGGAAACCCCATTACAAGATAATCCCGAACAGAACAATGTTGCGAACCCCATAACCTCAAAAGCCACTCTCAAAACGATATCGGGAGTTGTAGTTTCTGAGGAAGGCAGAACCCCATTAGCTGGTGTCAAAGTAACTATACCAGGATTGTCGGTGAGGGTGTTTACTGACGAGGAAGGCTCATATCGAATTGGGGTACCAATAGAAAAAAAGAATTTAGTATTTGACTACAAAAATGCCCAAGTGCTTCAGCCTCTTGATTCGATCAACCAAATGGTGAATGTTACCATGCCAATGCTAAAAGCCGTAAGAGAAAAGGAACTCAACATAAGTCCATATCCCATCACCAGTGAAGCTTACTACAAAACCTATCTCAAACACAATTTAAAATATCCGGCCAGAGCCTTACGTAATAATATTGCCGGAACGGTAATTGTAGCCTTTACTGTAGAAGTCGATGGCAGTCTAACCAACCAAAGAGTTAGTCAGAGTTTGGGCTATGGCTGTGATAAAGAAGCCATCAGGCTGCTCACCGAGGGACCTGATTGGCAACCGGCCTTGGTTAATGGAGAACCTGTACCTAAAGAGGCAATATTACTGGTTAGCTTCAAACAATAACTCCCATTCATCAAATTTTCCAAAAGCTTTACTCGGTTTTTCGTGCAGCTTCCTAATCATTTTAAAAAGTTACATATGTGGCTTGAATGATATAAATGACTATTTGACAAGGGCTTTGATCATTAAATTGGCAAACGCAAGAGATCAATGCTTTTTAAAATGGAGTTATTTTGTAAAATGCCTGACTTCAGGCTATTCCTGTTTGGTTTGTTTGCCCTATCGGCTTTTAGGCCGGTTCAGGCGCAAGGGGAACAACCCATTTGCAGCCCCTTATTTGCTTCAGATTCTATTTTGGAGTTAAATATTGCTGCAGATTTCAAAACCGTCAATAAAGAAAAACTCAAAGATTCATCTTACGTACCAGCAAACCTTTGGTACTTGTCTCCTGTTGGAGATACCATTTCATTGGATTTAAAGATCAAGGCAAGGGGTGTATTTAGAAAAAAGTACTGCACCTTTCCTCCTTTAAAATTGAACTTCTCTAAAAAGCAAAACGAGAACACCATTTTCCATGGCCAAGATAAACTGAAACTGGTTACTCATTGCCGAGACCAATCCTTTTATCAATCCTACATTTTCAAAGAGTACCTCGCTTACAAGATGTTCAACCTGCTTTCAGATAAAAGTTTTCAAGTAAGGCTGGTCAAAATAAACTATTCTTCCACTGAGAAGGAACAAGAAACATTGACCAAATATGCGTTCATGATCGAAGATCAACATGCGATGGCTGATAGAAATGAGTCCCTTTTGATCGGGACCTCTGGAATTCATCCTAAATATGTAGACTCGTACAATTATGGCTTGATGGCTGTGTTTCAATATATGATTGGTAACACTGATTGGAATGTTCCTTCGCAACATAACGTAAAACTGCTAAAGTCAAAAGATCACAATCAAACACAACTGGCAGTAGTTCCTTATGATTTTGATTTTGGAGGCATCGTAAATACAACCTACTCTTCTCCCGATCAAAAATTACCGATCACCAATGTAACTCAACGATACTACCGAGGTTATTGCCTTGATCAGGAGATCTACGAAAAGATCAGGGACGTCTACAATGAAAAGCGAGAAGCACTAACACAACTTTACGGGGACTTTAATCCTCTGGAGGAGAAAGAGCGGAAGAAGGTAACAAAATTTTTAGACAGGTTTTACAATGTAATAAATAGTAAATATTTGTTTGAGCGTGAGATCATTGAAAAATGCCGCGACGATTACTATTAGG
>JBPCUG010000472.1:0-2582 GCA_051011275.1 Cyclobacteriaceae bacterium
GGGTGTGGTTCGGAGGTCAGGGTTGGTGGAGTGGTTCATGCTAACTCAAGACTCAAGAAAAACGACGTGGTCCCTATTAATTGGGTAGCTGTTGGGAATCCTGCACAAATATTTCCGCCTCACCAACATGAAGAAATTTGGCAGATTCAAAAAACCGTGAAGTTCAATCGAACTGTTTATGGCGTTGATGATCAAGACGGCAAACCTACAATGCCTAAGATCATAGCCATGACCACCAAATACCTGGGTACGCACTACGATGATGAAGTGATTAGTTAAGCTTCGATTTTCCTGGTATATTGTATTAACCACATTAGCTCAAAACAACTAAACTATGAAAACTATAACCGCCACCTTAGTTATTATAACCCTCCTTTTCCTTGGTTTTACTTGGTCTGGTGCTCCTCAGCAAGAAGAAAGTGCACCGGATCAGCTGATTGAAGAAGAAAAGTTTGAAGTAAAAAGAGGAGTTAACATCAGTCATTGGCTTTCTCAAAGTGGCCGGCGAGGGGAGGAGCGAGCGGCTTTTTTTCTGAATGAAGATGTGAAGTTTATCGCCGATCAAGGTTATGACCACATACGTATTCCCATAGACGAAGAGCAGATGTGGGACGAATTCGGCCAAAAGGAGGCCGAGACTTTTGCCTTACTTCATCAAGGCATCCAATGGGCTCACGAACTTGGTCTACGGGTTGTGGTCGATCTCCATATTCTGCGTTCCCACCATTTCAATGAATCAGAGAAGCCTTTGTGGACTGATCCCGATGCACAAGAGGTATTTTTCCAGTGTTGGCGTGATCTCTCCGGAGAATTGAAGAAGTATCCCAACCATTTGGTGGCTTATGAACTAATGAATGAACCAGTAGCTGATGACCCTGAGGAGTGGAACATATTGGTCAATAAGTGCTATCAGGTAGTACGGAAGACAGAACCGGAAAGAACCATTGTAATAGGCTCAAATCTTTGGCAATCGGTTCATACTTTTAAGGACCTTAAAGTGCCGGAAGACGATCCCAATATACTTTTGAGTTTTCATTTCTACATCCCACATATTATTACACATTACCAGGCCAATTGGACCCACATCAAGGACTACCACGGGCCTATTAACTACCCTGGCCTTACTGTAACGGATAAAGATCTGGAAGGCTTGACCGGCGACTTGCTTGAGAGGTTGAAGGTCCAGCAAAAGGTATATACCATTGACAGCCTTAATCAATTGATGCAGCTTCCTCTTAAGGTAGCAGAAAAATACGGCCTTCCTCTTTACTGCGGTGAGTGGGGTTGCTATTCACAAACTCCCGATCACATTCGCTGGCAATGGTATAAGGATGTGCGCACCTGCTTGGAAAAGAATAATATCGCGTGGGCCAATTGGGATTACAAAGGTGGATTTGGGATAGTTGACCAGGAGCGCAATCCAAACCGTGAAATGCTGCAGAGTTTGTTTAAATAGGCGTAGTATTCTTGTTTTCTAGGATCCGACTTTTTCTAGTTAAGGTTACCTTTCAAAGTAGTTTTGGTACAGCTGTAGCTGATCATTCAGCATATCCACTGTTGCTTGGCAAATGTTGGTTGCCCCCGAGACACCGTCGATCTGGATATCTCCACTTCCTTTCTCCTTATCCCATGGCTTTAGACCAAAGTTGTTTTCAGAAAAACTCACCTCAGATCCAATGAACTGCTTTCGGAATTGCTCCTCTTTCGTTCCTAAATCGGAGGTTTCAGATCCAGGAAGGAATTGAATGTTCAGAATGGATCTGTTTTGTTTATCAATCAAAATATTTGCAAAAGTCTCTTTTCCTATGACTAATATGACAACCTTTTCAGCATCTTTTACTTCAAACAATGGCACCTTGTCGAAATCATCCGCCGGAGAATCCAGTATTTGTCGATAAAGATCAATTGTTGTTGAATCACTGGCTTTTTCAACTTCACCGGTCGAAGAAAAAATGAACGAATCAAAAAGTTGGCTGAAATCAGCACCAGCCGAGTAGTTAGGGTCAATCATTTGGCCAATTAGTCGTTCACTATTGGAATAGTCTTCTTGCTGTGTATTTGGTTGATCAAGGTCTACGGCTACAGTCTTTGCTTCCTTTTGTAATTCATTGTTTTCTGATGGTTGAGAGGTATTACATGCAACCAAGAATAAAAAACAAATCGCCGGTAACAATTTAAACTTAGACATCATATCACAATTCTTGATTTCAATGATTTGCCAGTCAAGAGTCCTGGCCAGAACTTTAGTGAGTATGTTATTTTAAGAATGAATATCCGAGTGAAACCTGAAACACCATGTTCTTTATTTCGTCACCCACATTCAGGTCGTTAATATCAGCTAATCCATGGATGTACCTTGCGTCAATGTTTAGTCCGAATCCAGTCTTATAACCCAGACCCGCAGCCAAACCGAAGTCTACCTTCTTTAAAGAATCTTTGTAATCATCCTCAACCGATGTGCCGTTTTCTTTGTATTTATTTTTTGCGTTCAGCAAAAATCCCACTTGAGGACCTACTTGGATATTAAATCCTTTTACTGGGTAAAATTTTACCATCACCGGAACATTCACATAATCTAGAAT
>JBPCUG010000473.1:0-2655 GCA_051011275.1 Cyclobacteriaceae bacterium
GACGCCAGTTTGCTCCTCTCCAAACTTTCTGGCAAAACTCATAAGGTTGTTACCGGTGTATGCCTGCTGAGTCAGGAAAAAATAGTGTCCTTTGAAGATACCACTGAAGTAACATTCAAGATTCTCACCGAGCAGGAAATCGATTTTTATGTAAAGGAATACCAACCATATGACAAAGCCGGAGCCTATGGCATCCAAGAATGGATCGGGCTTATTGGGGTAACTAACATCAAAGGATCCTACTTCAATGTAGTTGGATTACCGGTACACAAAGTATATGAAGCTTTGATCTCCTTCTAGCTTCAGTTCTCGCTTTGCTCCTGCCCTCCAAAAACGAAATCAGTGCTGGAATAAGTACTTCCATAGCGATCAGCCAAGGTTGCAACTTGCTTCATAGCATCTTTGAACTGTTCAACTGTAAGCTCACTTAATGGATGGGTGAATACAGACCAAACGTAGCCCTCGTATAGACTATATTTTGCATCAAGCGCACGGTCGAAGTTGGCCTCTAAAAGTTTTTTCATGCTATCCTCAGCCATCTTGGCTTCTTCGATTATTGGGGTCATTACCCTCATCCGATTGGCGTTTTCATCAGTGATAATATACAGCATCCTTTCCAGATAAGCTACTTGCCAGCGACCAGATTCGCCTTCTACTTCCTTGGATTCACGATGCAGTATCTTGCCCATTTTTTCATTTGTCATTTTGTCAAAAGCCGATTGGGCCAACACCCCACTACCAAGCCCACTCAGCAACAGCAACAACGTAATCTTAGGAAAATGCTTCATATTTAGGTTAGGATTTACCAACATAAGATAAATAAAAAAGCCCTTAAAAAGGGCCCCTTATAAAATTTTTAAATGCTGTGTCTTCAGCTATTCATCTTCATCCTCGTCTTTTTTTGCAGCCTCCTTCACATCGGATCCATCCTTCAGCCTTTTTGAAACTACCAAGTAAGGTCCGGAAACAACCTTCTGCCCCTTCTCCAATCCTTCTAATACCTCAATGTTGTCGAAATCGCTGATACCGGTTTTTACCTCTACCATCTTAGCTTCTCCTTCCTCAGCTACAAACACAACCTCAAGAATTTCTTCTTCATTCTTTTTTTCATCATCAGCCTGGTTTTTTGCTGGCCCCGTACTGCCTTCCTTTTTCTTATCTTCATCCTTCTTCCTTGTAGTGACAGCAGCTAAGGGAACGGTAAGGATATCCTCCTTGTTCGTGGTAATAATATCCACACTGGCCGTCATTCCAGGACGAAACGGAGTTGCATTTCCAGCATCAACCAAATCTTGATACGAACTGTTGAGTATTCTGATCCTGACTTCAAATTCCGTAACAGCATCATCAGAGATTTTGTCATTTGCCGTATTAGCAATCTGGGTTACGATACCTTTAAAAGTCTTACCTGTATAGGTGTAGGCATCTACATCTATAATAGCTGTGTCGCCCACAGAAATTTTAATAATGTCGTTTTCATTTACATCCACTCTTACTTCCATCTTGGTTAAGTCGGCAATGCGCAACATTTCCGTACCAGCCATTTGGGAAGTCCCCACTACCCTTTCGCCCTTTTCTACGCTGAGCTTGGAAACCGTACCACTCATTGGTGCAAAAACGCTGGTAAGAGAAAGATTTTCCTGGGCCTCATCGACCGAAGCTTGTGAGCTTGCCACCAAATATTTAGCTGCTTGTACCGCCTGACGCGCCGACTCTAACTCCTGCAAAGCAACTTTATAGTTTGCCTCCGCGGTTTCAAATTCCGAATCTGATATCACCTTTTCTTTATATAGTCCTTCGTTTCGCTCGTATTCTTTCTGGGCTCTTACAAATTGCGCTTCGGACTGTGATAAACGCGCTTGTGTGCTACCCGAATTGGCTCGCTGCTGATTTAGATTTGCCCTGGTTCTCTCAAGTGCCGACTGAAAATTATCAGGTCGTATTTTGATAAGCAGATTACCAGCTATAACCGAATCTCCTTCCTCTACCTTCAAATCAATAATTTCGCCAGGTACATCTGGGCTTATCTTCACCTCAATCTCCGGCTGCACTGTTCCGGAAGCGCTCACCTGCTCTGTTATGGAATTCTTGGTGGCCTCAGCCAAACTGACTTCTATCTGATCCCCCTTGCCAAGGATGCCCATTGATTTACCCACCATTGCGAATATTATTAATAGCACTACTGCTCCAAGCAGGATATATATGAGTTTGTTTGATTTCTTTTTCTTTCTAGCCATTGATCTTAAAATTCTAAGGGTTTTCCTTGATAAAAGTCTAATATTTTAACCTTAAATATGTAATCATATTTATTCCTAACCAAATCGGATCTGGCCTGAAACAAATTGTTATCTGCTATTTGAAAATCAACAAAGTTAACTACACCATTTTGATATCTTTTTTCCGTAGCCCGAAAGGATTCTTCCAAAGCCTCCACTTGCTTTAATGAAGCTTCGTAAGAACGTGCTGATGCTATCGCATCGTTATAAGCACTTTCAATGATCTGGCGCAATTGATTGCGTGTTTCTTCTGCAATTATCTCCGCTTGACGTCGACCAACCGTTGCACGCTGACGTTGCGCACGTACGGCAAAGCCATTGAAAACTGGTATTTGCAAATTAAAACTCAGCGAACGACTTAGGTTGTCATTGAATTGGT
>JBPCUG010000474.1:0-25831 GCA_051011275.1 Cyclobacteriaceae bacterium
ATATTGCAGTGTAATATTTCCTTTATCGCTATTGCCTATGCAACAGCCTCCTCAATGAATTCTATAACTTTTGATAAGACTGGATTGTGATCTTTATCGGTTGGAAAAGTTCTCCCTTACCTTTTGATATATATCCTTTTTGGTATCTATCATAGTCAAACGACCGGCATTTTCCAAATACGTATCAACAGCCCTTTTACCTTCCAAAGTACTAGAAGCAGGTGCAATTAAAGCTGCTGCTACCCTCATCATAGTTTCTCCACCGCAAACTACCAAATCAGGTTCAGTCTGCCCAGCCGTTTCCGGAATGATCAATTGACCGTTATCAAATTGTTTGGACCATTTTTCCCTAATATTTTCAGTTTGCTGGCTTATGCGAGGCAGAACAACACATGTGGTGAATTGTCCAAATCGATCCAGATCTTTTTGTTATCGCTAACAGATGGTTTTTGTTTGTTCATGTAGCTTTGATTATAATTCAGCTAATTACGCTACGCATAACCTTTTTTGTAAAATCCGGCCACGTCCTTTGGTAAAGCATGCCAATATTGATCGGCATACTGCACTTCTATATACTTCAACAAATTCAAATATAACTCGATTGGAAACTCCTCCTCACCTGGGGTAGCATTGAAACTCATATAATCAGGATGAGTATTTACCAGTACCATACCACCATTTTTTACAATCCAGTCAATTTTTTTTGTCCAGAATCCAATATCTCTTCTACGCATTAAAATAAAAGGAGTGAAATCCTGAGCAAGTGTATAAGGCAATTCCACGTAACTACGTTTTTTTCCCATGTCCGTAACCATAAAAGGGAAAATAGTCCCTACTCCAGATGGCTGCGGCTCGAAGGGATCTGTATCAAAGGTAGATAGATCATATTCAACATCTAGGTCTAACATCCATTGCAAATTTCGATGCATTGCCGGTGCCCTGAAACCCACTGCCTTCCATTCTGCAAGGTAATGATTGATCTTTTCGGCTCTACTGGTAAATATTTGTTTTGACTGAAATAGTTTCCCATCGTGATTTAAACCATGAACCCCTACCTCAAATCCGTTTTCTTCCAAATCTTTTCGCAACTCTGGAGAAACACTGTACCGTTCCGGTACAAAATTAAAAGAGGACTTGAAGCCACGTGCCTTTTCAAGTTTCATTAGCTCCAGACATCGATCATGTCCTTTTTGGAACTCTACATCATGAGTCAATACAACTGCAAATTGTTTGCCTTCAGGCCACCCTTTCCAACCAGGAGGTTTTGTCCCGGCACTTTCCAAAATGGGCCACTCACTACGATACTTGGGTAGTCTAACCTTAACCCATCTTCTCCTTAACCACAATTGCAACCATCGTGGAATTATGGTTTTAAGTTGGTAATAAGCAGTTCTTAACAATTTTAACATATTAGAAATGCAAGGTTTTCGCTGGCGTTTCAATTGCCTCATTTATTTCCTTAGCCAACATTTCCGCAAATGGCTCTACCAGCATCCCACGTGGACTTATAGGCAACTTTCTAAGTTCCACTCCCTGACTCGCTAAACCTTGCCATCCAAATTGGGGGTCATCTAATCCTTTAAAAAACTTGTCCGGTTTTATTAATACAATTTTTCCATCGAACCCAGTAGGTTTATATGCCAATTGGGCTTTGTCATTTAGTTCTGCTATTTTTAAGTGAATGTAATCGGAATCCGAAACCTTTTTGAAACCATTTTTAAACCGTTCTTTTAACCGATCCAAGGCTACAGAGAATCTAGCCCTTTCTGCTTGATATTTTATTAAAAAGAACTTTGACTTGTTATTCGCTTTCATCAAATTTTCAAAGTGATATAAAAGGTTTTGAAACTTGTTATAAAGCACCGATAGCCTTGTTCTTTTGCTAAAATCAATCGATTGAATATTATAAGACTCCAACATAATTACAGGCCCTACTTGTTTACCCATCTTTTGCAACTGACGGGCCATTTCAAATGCTATAGTTCCTCCTAGGCAATATCCTCCAAGAAAATAAGGGCCATCTGGAAATTTTTTAATGATCTCATCGACATAGTGTTGGGCCATTTCTTCCATTTGCGGAATGAAACTGGACCTCCCATCTAACCCTTGACTTTGCAAGGCATACACAGGCTGATCGTATCTGTTTAGAATTTGAGCTAACTCTCTATAAAGCAATACATTACCCTCGGCCCCGTGCACTAAAAATAATGGAGGACTGGAACCTTTTGGTTGCACAGGTACTAAAGAAGGCCAAGACGACTTTCCATTATTACTTTCGATCATTTTGGCTTGATGCTTAATTGTTGGTGATTCAAATAGGGAAGCCAAAGGCAGGGATTTACCAAATTTCTTATCGATTCGCAGGAACAACTGGGCTGCCAATAAGGAATGCCCACCCAAATCAAAGAAACCATCGGTGACACCAACACGTTTCACCCCCAGAAGCGACTCCCACATCTCCACCAGTTGAGATTCCAGTTCGCTAGTGGCCGGCTGGTAATCTACACTCTCTGCCGGTACACCATCAGGTTCCGGTAACGATTTGCGATCAATTTTGCCATTCGGGGTCAACGGAAACGAATCTACCGTCATGTAAATCCCTGGTATCATATAATCAGGCAGTTCTTTTTGCAGAAAAGCTTTAATATCTCCACTATCAATCTCACCATTCTCCGGTATTATATATCCAACTAATCTAGCCGCTGGTCCTCCCACTCCTTGAACAGATACCACCGCATCGTGTACACTAGAATGGGATTTCAAGCTGGTCTCTATTTCTCCTAGCTCTATCCGGAAGCCACGTACTTTTACTTGATAATCCATGCGGCCCAAGCATTCAATCTCCCCGTTGCGCAATATGCGGGCGTAGTCTCCGGTCTTATAAATCCGCGAGCTTCCCGTAACATCAAATGGGTTTGTTATAAATCTTTCTGCTGTCAGCTCCTCTCGATTTAGGTAGCCACGAGCTAAACCGTCACCTCCTATATGTAATTCCCCGATAGCGCCACGAGGTACCAACTGTAGCTGAGAGTCCAATATATAAATCTGGGTATTGGCGATGGGACGACCTATAGCGATCACACCTTGGCGATTCTCCACTTTTTGTAATGTCGACCAAATAGTGGTCTCGGTGGGCCCATATTCATTCCATAAACTACCCCCTTTGTCAAGCAATTGTGTAGCCAGGTCTCTAGGCATGGCCTCGCCGCCACATAGTATCTTTAGGTTCGGAGTCTTATCCCAGCCTGCATCTATCATCAATCGCCAGGTGGCTGGCGTTGCTTGCATTACAGTGACATCACGTGTAGACAGCTCTTTTACAAGCGCCTTACCGTCCAAAGTAGTTTGTTTATCTACTAACACTAACGTTGCTCCGGTTACCAAAGGCAGGAATATTTCTAATACCGCAATGTCAAAGGACAGCGTAGTTACCGATAGTAATACATCCGAGGCTTCTAAGCCAGGCTCCTTTTGCATTGAGTGCAAGAAATTCACAACATTGCCATGTTCCAATTGCACCCCTTTGGGTTTACCCGTTGATCCTGAAGTGTAGATAACATAAGCCAGGTTGGAGGTTGATACCTCCGTAAGAGGCGTATTATGAGCACGTTGTTCTATGACTCCCCAGTCCTGATCCAAAAGCACTAGATTACCCTCATAGTCGGGGAAGGTGTCTTTTAGGTTCTGAGTAGTAATCAGTACTGATGAAGAGGCATCCTCTAACATATATAACAACCGATCTTTAGGAAACGCAGGGTCCATTGGAAGATAGGCCGATCCCGATTTTAGTATCCCAAGTAATCCTATCACCATCTCTATACCCCGGTCCACGCACAAACCCACCAACTGATCAGGACCAACCCCCTGAGAAATTAAATGATGCGCCAATTGATTCGCTCGTTGGTTCAATTCTCCATAACTTATAGAGGTCTCTTTAAACTGTATAGCCACCTTATGAGGTGTGCTTGCAGCTTGAGACTCAAACCAATGGTGCAAACACATTTCTTCTGGATATTCACTAAAGGTATGGTTTACCTCTTCCATCAAGAATTGCTGCTCTCTAGGTGATAGAAGCGGAATATTGCCTATGGTTTGATCCGGATTTGTTGTTATTTGTTCCAACAAAATCCCGAAGTTGGTTATCATTCTTTCAATAGTGGCCCCTTCAAAAAGATCACAATTGTACTCAAGGCTTCCCTTTATTCCCTGCTCATTTTCCTTGAGCTCCAAATAAAGATCGAACTTAGATGTGCCTGTGGCCAACCTTTCAGGATTCATTTTAATTCCATCAAATGAGCTCTCTACTAATGGCATTGACTGTAAAACGAGCATCACCTGAAACAATGGATTACGACTCAAATCGCGAACAGGCTTAAGCTCTTCTACCAGCTTGTCCAATGGCATTTCCTGGTGTTTAAATGCATCTAAGATCGAAGATTTGTTACGATTTAAGAATTCTACAAAAGTAGGGTCTCCACTTAGGTCCGAGCGAAATACCACTGTGTTTACAAAGTACCCAATTGAGTTTTCTAGCTGCTGAGTACTCCGATTGGCTAAGGGTGACCCAATAGTAATATCGTCTTGGCCGCTATATCTTTTTAACAAGACATTAAAAGCACATAAAATTGTCATATAAAGGGTACATCCCGTCTGTTTGGATAACTCCTTCAACTTATTACGCAATTCCGGGGTGAACTCAATTGGCAGGCGGTCACCTTTAAAACTTTGTCGGGCCGGTCTTGGAAAATCAGTGGATAGCTCCAATGGTGGTAAGTTATCCCCTAATTTAGTCCTCCAATATTTTAATTGTCTTTCCTCTTCGTCTTCATCGAACCAACTGCGTTGCCAAACGGTATAATCCGCATACTGAATCGGTGGAGGCCCTAACTCAATTTTTTTATCGTTAGCCAAAGCATTGTAAACACTTGCTATTTCAGAGAGAAATACACCAAATGACCAGCCATCAAAAATGATGTGATGCAGAAGGAACAATACTAGATGTTGCTGCTCTCCATATTTAATGACCACAGATTTTAGTAACGACTCCGCTTTGAGATCAAAACCTTTACCGGCATACTCATTAGCAAGATCTTTGGCGGCCGCCAAGGTGTTTTGAGGTTGATCGCTGATATTATGAAAATCAAAGTACAAATCTACATTGCTGCCAATTATTTGCTTTAGCTCGCCATCAATTTCACGGAATCCGGTTCGCAAGGATTCATGACGGTCAACCATCAGCTCCATTGACTCTTTTAATGCCTTGACGTTTAATTCTCCTTCAGCTCTGAAGCAAATGGGAATGTTATACACCGCCAGTCCTGGCTCAAGTTGATCTAAAAACCATAATGCCTCCTGTTGAAACGACGGAGGGACATTACCCAAAACACTTTGGCCTGGCACTATTGGTTCTCTTACAGCCGAGGTTTCTTGAGCGTCCAAGACTCCAGCGCCCGATTCCTCTTTAATGATCTTAGCCAAATGTTCTATGGTTGGCGATTCGAATAAAGTGACTAACGGTATGGCTTTGCCAAACTGTTTCTCTATACGCATTAATAGCTGTGCGGCCAGCAAAGAATGTCCCCCTAAATCGAAAAAACCATCAATAACACCAACTCCGGTAACCCCCAATAGAGATTCCCACATTTCTACCAACTGGGATTCCACTTCGTCCCGAGCCTCTTGATAATCTGCGGTCTCGACGCTGGCACCATCTGGGTCTGGCAGCGATCTGCGATCGATTTTGCCATTTGGAGTTAGAGGGAAAGATTCCAAAGTCATGTAGATGCCAGGTATCATATAGTCAGGCAGGTCTTTCTGTAGGTGACTTTTAATCTCCGCAGTGTCAATTTCACCATTCTCCGGTATGATATAACCCACCAATCGGGGCGCCAGTCCTTCTGCACTCTGTACGGATACTATTGCATCATGAACAGTAGCATGTGATTTCAAGCTGGTCTCGATTTCTCCCAGTTCAATCCGGAATCCCCTGACTTTGACCTGGTAATCTATTCTACCCAAACATTCAAGTTCACCGTTGGCCAATATGCGAGCGTAATCTCCAGTTTTGTAGATTTTAGAATTACTTGAAGGATCAAATGGGTTGGAGATGAACTTTTCTTCATTTAGTTCCGGTCGGTTTAAATAACCACGCGCCAATCCGTCACCTCCAATATGCAATTCTCCCACTACACCTCTGGGCACCAATTGTAGATGTTTATCTAAAATGTATACTTGGGTATTGTTAACAGGTTTGCCTATTGTTACCTTACCTTCCCTATTCTCTACATGCTTAAAGGTGGCATAAACGGTAGCTTCTGTTGGCCCATATCCGTTCCACATGCTAGCACTTTTATCTATCATTTTGGTGGCCAAATCTCTGGGTATCGGTTCACCGCCACATAAAATCTTTAATTTCGGAGTTTGCTGCCACCCGGCTTCTACCATCAACCTATAGGTCGCTGGAGTGCCTTGTAATACTGTCACTGACCGCTTTTCAATTTCGGCCAGCAATGCCTTACCATCCATACTGACCTGCTTGCTTACCAATACCAATCTAGCTCCTGTAACCAGGGGTAAAAAAATCTCAAGTACTGAGATATCAAAAGACAAAGTGGTAACTGAAAGCAATATGTCCTCTTGTACGAGACCAGGTGTCACTTGAACTGACGATAACATATTGACCGCATTTTTGTGTTCTACCTGCACACCCTTGGGTTTTCCAGTTGATCCGGAAGTATAAATCACATAAGCTAGCTGCTCAGAACTAAATGAGATTGAAGGGTTGTGCCCTGGCTGGGTTTCAATACTGGACCAATCATCTATGAAAACCATTTCACCCTGATAATTTGGAAAAGTATCTGCCAAATCTCTGGTAGTCACTAATATTGATGAAGAGGTGTCCTCCAACATATATTGTAGTCTGTCCTTGGGAAACATTGGGTCCAAAGGAAGATATGCTGATCCCGATTTCAAAATAGCCAATAAGCCAGCAACCATTTCAATGCTACGGTCTACACATATACCGATTATTTGATCCGGTTTGGCACCTATCTGCAGCAGGTAATGTGCAAGTTGGTTTGCTTTGATGTTTAAGTCCTTATAAGTAATCGATTGCTGCTTGTAAAGAATAGCTATGTGGTCCGGGTGGAAACCGACCTGATTTTCAAACCATTGATGTATACACACCTCCTTAGGGTATGTATTTTTTGTGTCATTAATATCCTTCAAAAGAAAGGACTTTTCTCCTTCTGGGAGTATGGAAATACTTTCGATGTGCTGGTTAGGATCCAAAGCGATTTCATCCAATAGAATTTGGAAATTTTCTATCATTCTATCTATCGTCCCACTTTCAAATAATTCGGTATTAAACTCTACTACTCCATCGGCACCATTTTCGGTCTCTTTTAGTAAGAATGAAAGATCAAACTTGGAGGTTTTGGTCTCTAGCTTTACTGGGTCCAACGAAATCCCATCGAATTCTACTTCTCGGGAGGGCACTGACTGTAAGGCTAGCATCACTTGAAACAATGGATTGCGGCTTAAATCACGAGTCGGCTTCAGTTCCTCCACTAGTTTATCCAAGGGCATTTCCCGATGCTCAAACGCATCAAGAATCGAGCTTCTGCAACGCTTCAGCAGGTCAATAAACGTAGGATTGTCCGTTAAGTCGCTGCGGAACACCACCGTGTTCACATAATAACCAATGGAACTTTCTAGTTCTGAGCTGTCCCTATTAGCCATTGGGGAACCTACTGTTATGTCGTCTTGCCCACTGTATCGTTTCAATAATACCTTAAATGCACAAAGTAAGGTCATATACAACGTACAGTGATGAGTGCTGGACAACTGCTTTAGTCCATTTAGTGTGTTGAGGGAAATACTCATCCAGCGGACATCCCCTTTGAAGTTTTGCCGGGGAGGTCTTGGAAAGTCTGTTGGCAATTCCAATGGCTCCAACTCCCCTCCCAAATTTTCTTTCCAAAATTTCAGCTGTCGCTTTAACTCACCTTGCTCAAACCATTTGCGTTGCCATACCGAGTAGTCTGCATATTGTATCGCGGTAGGTTCTAAGTCAATTTCCTTGGCGTGCAATAGCGCGTTGTACACTGACCCTAGTTCAGATAGAAATATACCTGAGGACCAACCATCAAAAATAATGTGGTGTAGTATGAATAGTAGTAAATATTGATCCTCTCCATATTTAATAACTATTGGTCTGAACAGTGATTTGTCGGTAAGATCAAACCCCAGAGTAGCATGATCTCTTGCCATTTGCATGGCCTCATCGAGGGCATTTGGTACCTGCTTTGAGATTTCTTGATAGTCAATGGTTACTTTAATGTCCTTATAAATAATCTGCCTAAGTTCACCGTCTATTTTACCAAATCCCGTCCTAAGGACTTCGTGACGGTTGACCATAAAATCAATAGCCTCGGCTAAAACGGGAACCTTTAAGTCGCCCTTTGCTTTAAAACATAAAAGTAAATTATATACTGGTAGTCCTGGCTCAAGCTGATCCAAAAACCACAACGCTTCTTGTTGAAAAGATAGCGGAAATGTATAAAACTCTTCTTGGCTATCAGTGTTTACTTGATCTTGAATTTCAGAAACGGTCGATTTGCCTGCTGCTTTTTTTTGATTCATTCCTTCCTATTTTCTTAAATCACTTCGTTCCACGTGCCTCTCTGGGTACACTGGTTATTTTTGGTCTACTTTCAGCTGTATTGTTATCAGAATAACTTATGATTTTAGCAATTGCTTCAATGGTTGGCGACTCAAGCAAAGTGGCTAAAGGTATAGATCGTCCAAATTGCTTTTCGATGCGCATAGCCAGTTGTGCTGCTAACAATGAGTGACCACCTAGATCAAAGAATCCATCGTTGATCCCAATTTTTCTTGCACCTAACAATTCTTCCCATATCACGACCAGTTGCTTTTCCACTTCATCACGGGCTTCCTGGTATTCAGCATGGCCTTCAAGCTCCATAGTTTCAGGTTCTGGAAGCGCCTTGCGATCAATTTTTCCACTAGGTGTTAAGGGGAAAGTTTCTAAGGTCACATATGTGCCCGGTATCATATAATCCGGTAGTCTACTTTGTAGAAATCCCTTAATTTCCACCGCACCCAACTTATTACCCTCATTCAAAATAATGTAACCCACTAGTCGAGGGGCGGGTCCATCTGCATCTCTTACCGACACTACTGCATCTCTAATAGCTAGATGCTCTTTGAGCGCTGTCTCTATCTCTCCTAGTTCAATTCTAAATCCGCGAATTTTAACTTGAAAATCATTCCGGCCTAAGTAATCAATAGTGCCATCTTCCATATATCGAGCCAAATCCCCCGTTTTATATAGCTTGGTACCTTGGTCGCTTCTGAATGGATCGGGGACAAAACGCTCCGCGGTAAGTTCAGGTCGATTCAAATATCCTCTAGCCACTTGTATCCCACCTAAATAGAGTTCTCCGGGAATACCTATAGGAACAAGCTGCTGCCTTTTGTCCAGAATATAGGTTTGGGTGTTGGCGATGGGTTTACCTATGGGCACTCGCTTTGACAAGGTTTCAATGCTACAGTCCCAAGTGGTAACATCCACCGCTGCTTCAGTTGGTCCGTACAAGTTATACAACCCACAACTTAGTTTTTCGAAGAACTTCTTTTTGGTTTCAAATTCAAGAGCTTCCCCACCGCAAAAAACTCGTTTTAAACTCTTACACTCAGTGACACCGTCTTGCTCAAGAAAGATTTTAAGCATTGAAGGAACAAAATGGAGCGTGGTAACTCCTGTGGCTTTGATTAAATCCACCAAATAAGCACTATCCCTGTGGCCCTATGGTTTTGCAATTACCAACCTGGCGCCATATAATAAAGGCCAGAAAAATTCCCCTACTGAAACATCAAAACTAAAGGGTGTTTTTTGTAAATACCGATCATTTATAGAGAGCTGATATTCCTCTTGAAACCAAATCGATCGGTTACAGATACTCCCATGCTCAACCATCACCCCTTTAGGTTTGCCGGTAGAACCTGAGGTGTATAAAACATAAGCGAGATTTTTCTCACTAATTTCATTAGCTGGATTTTCTGGATTACAATTGGCTATATCTTCCCAATTTGTGTCCAGGGCTACCTGGGCTATTCCTTCGTTTTTTATCTTGTCCGAGTATTTTGCTGAAGTAAGTACCATGGTCAGACTGGCGTCCTTTGCCATGAAATCGATTCTATCTTGAGGATACTCGGGATCTATTGGTAAATAGGCCCCCCCGGCCTTCAGGATTCCGTAAATGCCAATTACCATTTCAAAAGATCGGTCCAATATTATCCCAACTATTTGCTCCGGTCCAACACCCCTTGTTTTTAGATAATTAGCTAGTTGATTTGCTTTGAGGTTTAGCTCATTGTAGGTCAATTGTTGGCCATCAAATTCAAGTGCAATGCCATCTGGGGTATTCGCAGCTTGGGCTTCGAACATCGCTATCAATGTGTTTTCTTTAGGATATGGTCTATCAGTATCGTTAATATCTTCCAACAAAAACTTCTGCTCGGACTGAGATAATAGAAATATGTTACCTATGGCTTGGTCTGGATCTGCAACAATTTGCTCTAGCAAAATCTTAAAATTATTCAGCAGCCGTTCGATTGTTGCTTCTTCAAAAAGATCTGTGTTATATTCAATAAACCCTTTGATACCATCCTGACATTCCTTCAATTCTACTAAGAGGTCAAATTTAGAGCTACCAGTACCCACCCAAACCGGATCTAAGGAAAGTCCATTAAACGAACTGTGGTTAGAAGACATAGACTGTAAAGCAAGCATTACCTGGAACAGTGGATTGCGGCTCAAATCGCGAACAGGCTTAAGCTCTTCCACTAATTTATCCAACGGCATTCCTTGGTGTTCAAATGCATCAATAATTGGACCTTTGCTACGTTTTAGCAGCTCAGTAAAAGTGGGGTTGCCTGTTAAATCGGTGCGTACTACCACAGTATTTACATAGTAACCGATAGAATCTTCCAGCTCTGAATTACTCCGGTTGGCCATTGGTGAACCTACCGATATATCCTCTTGCCCGCTGTACCTTTTTAATAATACATTAAATGCACAAAGAATCGTCATGTACAAGGTACACCCGTGCTTCCTGGACAATGCATTTAGTCCGTTTAGGATCTCAGCCGAAAAATCGATCATCCGGTAATCACCTTTAAAATTTTGCCGGGGAGGTCTGGGGAAATCGGTGTGCAGCTCTAAGGGCTCCAATCCGCCCCCTAACCTCTTTTTCCAAAATTCCAATTGCAGCTCCTTCTCTTCTTCGTACCATTTCCGCTGCCAAACTGAATAATCTGCATATTGGATATCCAGAGGTTTCAAACTGACATTTTTCCCATTCAAGAGTGTGTTATATGCTGCCGCTAATTCTGAAGCAAAAATATCCTTTGACCAGCCATCAAAAACAGTATGGTGTATCACAAACAACCATAAATATTGTTGTTCTCCATACTTGATTACTACTGGTCTAAACAATGATTGATCTTTGAGATCGAATCCTGTGGTAGCTTCGTCATTTACTATAAGCAAAGCTTTATCTAGCGCGTTTGGGTCAGTAGAAACATCCTGGTATTCAATACGCACCTCTACATTCGTTTGGACAATCTGCTTTAGTTCTCCATCGACCTTCCCAAACCCTGTTCTTAAGGATTCATGACGATCGACCAGGTAGTTAATCGATTTAGTCAAAACGGGTAACTCTAAATCGCCTTTAACTTTATAACAGATTGGAATGTTGTAAACTGGTGATCCTGGCTCAAATTGATCGAGAAACCACAATGCTTCTTGTTGAAAAGAAGGAGGGAAAACAAATGTTTCGTTTTCATTTTCGACTTTGTGTTCTGTTGACTGATTCTCTTGGTCGCCTAGCACATTGAAATCTTCATTTTCTAAATCCATGTTTGTTATTTACTTTTCGTTAGCTCTATATGCTTTTCGAGTTACCTTAGAAATCGAATGACCTTCGGAAGGCTTTTCATCTAGCTTCTCTTGTTGCTTGATTATGCCAAAAATAGTAGGGGCCTTATAAAAATGCCCTAATGAAACGTTAAATCCAAGTTCTTTTTTCAGCCTAAAGCTAAGTTTTGTGAGTGATAATGAATGACCACCAAGGTCAAAGAAACTATCATGTATTCCGATTTTGCTTATGTGCAGTTCTTCTAACCAAATATCTGCCACTTTTATTTCCAGTTCAGTTTGAGGTGGGGTGTATTCCGTTTTGTCATTGCGCTGAATTTCTGGTATGGGTAGGGCTTTGTGATCCAGTTTTCCGTTTGGTGTTATGGGAAATGATTCCATTAATACATAATTTGCTGGAACCATATACTCTGGAAGTTGATCCAGCATGTGGTTTCTCAAAGTGCCAGGATCAACACTATCTTTATCATTAGCTACCAGATATGCTACCAATCGTTTATCACCCGGGGTATCTTCTCTTACCAATACTGCCGCTTCTCTGATAATCTCTTGTTGCATCAGTACTGATTCTATTTCCCCTAATTCGATCCTAAATCCTCGAATCTTAACCTGGTGGTCTATACGACCTAAATACTCTATATCAGATTCCGTTATAAATCTCGCCAGATCACCAGTTCTATAAAGTGTCTCACTTTCCCGATGAGGGTTTTTTATAAATCTGGATTTATTTAATTCCGGGCGTTCCAAATAACCCTCGGATACCCCAGCCCCACCTACAAACATTTCGCCTGGAATACCCAAGGGAACAGGCTGAAGGGCGCTGTCAAAAATATAGACCTTAAGATCAGGTATGGCCTCACCAATTACACTCCCGGACTCCAAATCTCGGGCACTTAATGGTCTATAGGTTACATGTACGGTGGTTTCCGTAATTCCATACATATTTACAAGTTTCGGAGTGTCGTCACCATGGCGCTCAAACCACGGAGCCAAACTTTGAAGGTCTAGAGCTTCTCCCCCAAATATTACTGTTCGCAGTGATAGTTGATCTGTAGTCCGTTTCGATTCCTCTGCTTTGATAAGTTGATTAAAAGCTGATGGGGTTTGATTTAAAACTGTTACCCTTTCACTCACAAGTAGGTCGTAGAATAGTTCGGGATCACGAGTGGTCATTTGAGGGACTACCACCAATTTACCTCCAAATAACAAAGCTCCCCAGATCTCCCAAACAGAAAAATCAAAGGCATAGGAATGAAATAATGTCCATACATCAGAGCTTGTGAAATTAAACCAATGCTCGGTTGATTGAAATAATCTCACCACATTATAGTGCGATACTTTTACTCCTTTTGGCTTCCCAGTGGAACCGGATGTGTAAATAACGTAGGCCAATGCTGTGGGGTCGAAAGATCTTCCCGGGTTCGATTGGCCAGAGTTATTGATATTAACATCATCTAAAAAAATAACCTCAGGGGCGTTTTCCGGGATCTTATCAGCCAGTGCTTTTTGGGTCAAAAGCATCGGTGCTTTGGCATCTTCAAGCATGAATGCCAAACGTTCCTTTGGATAGCTAAGATCAATAGGCAAATAAGCCCCTCCGGATTTTAGAATGGCCAGAATACCTACAATTAATTCAAGAGACGGATCAGCGCATATCCCTACCAAGTCTCCCTTGCTAATCCCCCGAGATAATAAATAATTGGCCAGTTGATTAGCTTTCCTGTTCAGAGTATCGTAGTCAAGGGTGTCCCCCTGGTAGGAAATTGCGGTTAACTTAGGATTTTGTTTAACCTGATCTTCGAAAAGATCGATAATACTAAGATTAGATTGACTGGTGTCAATTTTCCTTTCAGTAGTTTTTTCGAAGGTTTCTATTTCTTGTTCAGTCAATAATCTTAAGCTGCTGACTGGTAAAGTAGGGTCAGCAATAACAGAATCAATCAGAGTCTCAAAATGACCAGCCATCCTTTCAATGGTTTCAGGGTCAAATAAGCTAGTACTATATTCAAAATATCCTTTTAACCCAGTCTCGTTTTCAAACAAATGTAAGGCCAAATCATATTGAGAGGTTCCGCTATCAAACCAGAAAGGGCTAAGTTTAGCATCTCCAAGTTGTAATTCCGTTTGGTTGGAAATCTGTAAAACAACTTGAAACATAGGATGATAACTCATATCCCTTTCCGGGCTCAATCTTTCTACTAATTTTTCAAATGGAACGTCCTCATTTTGATAGGCCTCCAAAGTGACGTCTTTCACCTGTTTTAACAACTGATCAAAAGTTGGGTTTGCAGAGAAATTGGTTCTTAGTACCAACATATTTAAGAACAGGCCAATCATATGCTGCAGCTCCTTGCGATTGCGCTTGGCCATTGGTGTCCCTATAATGACATCCTCACTGCCCGTATATCTATATAACAATGTGTTATATATAGCACTAACCACCATAAACAAAGTACATTGGTTACTTTGAGCCAATCTTTGCAATTTCTGATACCGGGCACTATCAATCTCTACAAAATGCTTGGCTCCATTGAAATCTTGCTGGCTAGGTCTAGGCCGGTTTCTTGGGAGTTCCAATACAGGTGGGCATCCTTTTAATTGCTTTTCCCAATACTTAAGTTGATCCTCAATGAGCTCCTCCTCCATCCACTGACGCTGCCATTGAGCGTAATCAGCATATTGTATACTTAGTTCAGGTAAATTTGGTGCTCGTCCTTCTAAAAATGCTTGATATAAAATTGATAATTCATTAAATAATATGCCCATTGAAAGCCCATCACAAATTATATGGTGAAGATTCAGGATTACCACATGTTTGGTGGGACTTTGAGAAATTAGTTTAGCTTTTATCAAGGGCCACTTTGCCAATTCGAAAGTACTTTGTGCAACTTCTCTAACCAACTCGTGCATTTTAGAATCAGTGCCGTCCTGAACATCTATAGTTACCTCTTCGATTTCAATTTCAATTTCATTGGATTCAATTGGTTGTTGAACAGGCTGATCAGAAATCTTTATAAATTCACTCGACAATATTTCATGTCGAGCTAGTATGGCGTTGAGAGCCTTTTGTAACAAGACCCGGTCAATTTCCCCATCTATACATAATGCTACTGGCACATTATCGGAGGGATGGCCGGAATAAAGTTGATATAAAAACCACAGTCTTTCTTGAGCAAAGGAAAGTGGTGCCGCCTCTTTATTTGCTCGTGGAATAATAGGTATATTCGATATTCCAATGCCTTCTGATTTCAACAGAGCAGCAAATTCGCTCCTTTGTTCAGGAGTTAGATTGGCAATATTTTTTAACAAATCTTCCATTTTAGCTTTCGCCTGGACTTTGTACTTTTTTCAATAAGTCTGCTAGTTTATTACTGTTATCCTGTTGGGTAACCTGTTTCTCATCTACCAATGATGCCAATGATGCCACCGTTGGTGCCGCAAACAAATCTTTTATATCAATACTAACGTTCGTCGATTTGTTGATATCCGCAATAATCTGAGTACCTAAAAGCGAATTACCCCCGAGCTCATAATAGTTTTCATAAATACCCAATTGCTTTATCCCTAATCGACTGCGCCATATTTTGCTAATCTCCTCCTCCAATTGATTTCTAGGGCCCTCAATGCTGGAGTCAAAACTCATTTCCTCTTGAACCTCAATCTCTTCTTCAGGAGCATCCAATCCGGTGAATGTCAATGAACTTCCATAGGCACTTTGAAAATCTCTGGGGTAAATCACTATGTGATGTAGCCCACTACTGACGATCCGCTCAAATACCTCTAGCCCTTCTCGGTTGGTTATGGCATTCTCCATAGCTTTTTCCTTCCAGGGTCCTTCTGGTAAATCAGTTAATATGCCCACTTCTTTCCAGCCGGGCCAGTTAATATTAATTGTGGTACAGTCTGGAATCGTCGCACTTGGTTGACTATTAGCATCCAAGAACGCGCTTGCAGAAACATAATCTATTTGGCCGGTTGGAGCTAAATAGGCGTTAATCGAAGAAAACTGGATAAATAGCGGGATGTTCAAAGCCGCCACTTGGTCTTTCAAATTATTTGTGCCTTCAACTTTGGGACTTAGGACGTTTTGTAATGTCTCTCGGGTTTTCTGGCTTATAGGGCTGTCATCTATCATCCCTGCACTGTGGATAACACCATCTATAGACCCGAAATGTTGTTTCAATTGGTTAAAAGTTTTTGCAACAGCCTCTTTATCTCCAACATCTACTATTGGAGTCAAAACCTCAATACCCTTTTCCTCCAAAAATTTCAAGCCTTCAATTCGCTCTTTGGTTCTCCGGTCAAGAGAAGAATCTGCTAGAAGCTTGTCCCAAGAATCCTTAGATGGGATTTTACTTCTTCCTAGCAACGCCAGTTTTACCTGGTATTCATTCGCCAAATGCTTCGCAACCTCCAACCCTACCCCATTGAGGCCTCCGGTAATAGCATAGACCCCTTGCTTTTTAAACTTCGAGGCAGAAGGGATACCAGGTGACATGGTCACCGGCTCAAAATGCATGCTCCAAGTAGATCTTTCCTTCAAAACACGTATCGGCTCCACACTTGATCTTGAAAATTCATTAAGTATTTTAGGAGATAATTGGAGCGACTGGTGATCAATTAATTGCATGTCCAGTTGCATCATTTTGATGTGGGGATACTCCTTCGGTATGACCCTAGTGGGCCCAATAAGTAATGCACCTCCGGTCACAATTTTCTCCTCTCCGGTAATCTCAAAAGTATCTTTTGAAATTACTCCTATTCTGAATTTTTTATCTACCATATGGCCACATACAGAAGCTGTATCCGATAGCGCCATAAAATTAGCAAGGTACTGATCAGTATTTCCCTCAAATAGACAACAATATAGAATGTTGATATCGCTCTCTTTAACGATAGTCATCAAACGTTCAAATTCTTCCTTATCAGTTGAATCTATTTCAATATCTGAATTGTTTTTTTTATTTAACGAAGAAGTAAATCTATGGACTGATTTGCCCTGAGATTGCAATGAGTCCTCTAACGCACTTTCAAGCTCCGTGTTAGCACCCATTATTACCCAAGCGCCAGTAGGTAACTCCAGGGTTCCCAGGTTAAGGTTTGCACGTTTCTTCCAGGTTGGTACGTAGCCCCAATTTTTCAGTTCTTGTCTGCTTCTGGCAGTCAACTGGTTCTGCTTAGCACTATACCAATGTTCACTACGATCAAACGGATAAACTGGCAGCGGCACCCGGTTTAGTGGTTGTTTTCCATTGACCTCTTCCCAATTGATTTTTATGCCCTCTAGAAACAATTTTCCTAATGCATTCAGCTGAAATATTAAATCAGAGCCTTCCTCCTTAGGATGGCGCATCGATGGATAAGCTGTTTGTTCTTTACTCCGTAAAGGATGTTGGTTTACAAAAGTACTTAGGTTTCGGCCAGGTCCTACTTCCAAAAAAATACGACCGGGTACTTTAAGCAATTCTTCCAGGGTGTCATTGAATCGCACGGCACTGCGCAAATGATCCTGGTAATATTGATTGCTGGTGGCCATCTCCTTAGTAATCCAGCTACCGGTTACATTTGAAATATAGGGAATCTCGGGAGGCTTCAGCTTAATCTTTTGTAAGGCTTTATCGAAGTCTTCCAGAATTACGTCAATCATCGGGGAATGGGCAGCAACATCCACCTTCAATTTCTTCGCTTCTACACCCTCTTTAGCCAGTACTTCGAAAAGTTGGTCTATGGACTTTTCCGGCCCGGATGCTACGCAAAGCGAGGGTGTATTGATGGCAGCCAAGGTCAGGTCGTCCTTTAGGTATTTTGTTACTTCCTTTTCTGACATTGGTATGCTTAGCATAGATCCTTTGGGCAAGGTTTCGAAAAGCCTCCCCCGTATTACGACCATATATAAAGCATCTTGCCATGAGATCACCCCTGACAAACATGCCGCAACATATTCACCTACACTATGGCCAGTCATAGCACTGGGCTTTATCCCCCAGGAATCCCAAAGCCTAGCCATTGCATAAGATGATATGAATAAAGCTGGTAGACCAATGGAAGGTCTTTTGAACGCTTCCCTGGCCTCAGCTAAGGCGCTCTCCTCCGGAAACAGCAACGGTTTTAGATCAAAATCCATTTCCTTGCTTAAAAAGTCTAGGCACAAATCGACCTCTTCTCGATACTTGACTTCCCCTTGGTATAAATCCTTGCCCATATTGGGATATTGTGCACCACCACCGGGGAACATAAATACCAAATCTTTTGATTGATCCGGTGCTAAACCTTGAGGCACCTTACTTGGGTCTGGATTTTGGAGTAACTCCGATGCTTGTTTTCGATCTTCAGACACTAAAAATCTTCGATGCTTCAAGGCTTTTCTACCTACTTGGAGGGTGCTGGTAATGTCTTGAAATGAGAAATCTGTAGAGGCGAGATAAGCAGAGAGATTCTCCGTCAGATGGCCAAGAGCAGTAGCACTATGACTAGACCAGACCATAAGTCGCGGTTTGGGAGATTGCTCTGCCGATTTTCTGCTGGGTGCTTCCTCTAGGACGATATGTGCATTGGTACCGCCAATTCCTAACGAAGTTACTCCTGCCCTCCTGGGGGGGCCATTAGTGGTCCACTCACGAAGCCGGTCATTGATAAAAAATGGGCTTTGTGGGAAGTCAATTTCGGGGTTGGGTGTTTCGAAGTTTAAGGTTGCTGGAATTTTTTGGTGTTTTAAAGCCAACGCTGTTTTGATCAATCCAGCGACTCCTGCGGCAGCATCCAGATGTCCTATGTTGGACTTCACGGAGCCGATAGCACAGTATTGGTTTTTGTCCGTATCCATTCTGAAGGCTTTTGTTAGCGCAGTAACTTCAATGGGATCTCCCAAGTAGGTACCGGTTCCATGAGCCTCAATATATGAAATGCTATCAGCGCTTACTCCAGCACTTGCTAAGGCTTCTACCACTACCTCTGCTTGGCTGTTTACGCTTGGTGCAGTGTAATCTGTTTTTCGCGAACCATCGTTATTGACGGCACTGCCTTTTATTACAGCATGTATGGTATCATTGTCCTTTACGGCATCAATTAATCTTTTGAGAGTAACGATACCTACACCGCTTCCGAAAATCGTACCTTGGGCACTGGCATCAAAAGGGCGGCAATGTCCATCCGGTGAAAACACGGCCCCTTTGCTGTAAAAATGACCTAACTCATTTGGTACTCTTATTGAAACGCCACCGGCTAAGGCCAGATCACACTCCTCATTGATTAAACTTTGACAGGCACTATGTACAGCTACTAATGAAGTGGAGCAAGCAGTCTGCACTGTAACACTGGGACCTTTTAAATTCAATTTATAGGAAACCCTGGTGGTCAAAAAGTTATTATCATTCCCAATAAGCGTCGATAAGTAATCAGTTACGAATTTGGAGTTGTGTCCGCTGTTGATGAAATAAGTGTTCATAGCCGTTCCTCCGTAAACACCTATCGGCCCATTAAAATCTTCGGGGTTGTATCCCGCATGTTCCATAGCATGCCAGGCGCACTCCAGGAAAATCCTCTGTTGCGGATCCATTAATACCGCCTCTCTAGGAGAATATCCAAAAAATTTGGCATCAAAAGACTTGTAATTTTCTAAAACCGGCGAGGCTTTTACGTAACTAGGATCATTGACAAAAGCTGCATCGACACCTGCTTTGATAAGCTCTTCTTCGCTAAAGAAGGAAATTGACTCCACACCATTAGCAAGATTTTCCCAATATGATTCGATGGAATCAGCACCGGGGAATCGCCCCGCCATTCCGATTATAGCAATATCAAACTCACTGATATTTTGCAAACTCTGCTGCATAAGTGTAGCTACCGCCGGTTACGCCCTCTTTTTCGTTCTCTTCTATTCGCGCCTCTTTGCCGACTTGTTTCAGCGTTTACCGTGGACGAAGAATCCCCTTGAAGTGTACTTACCATGGAACTAATGGAAGGGCTCTCAAAAAGATTGACAATTGATATATCCAGGTTTAGATTTCTCTTTAACAAAGCTACTAACTGAACCCCTTTCAAAGAAGTACCACCTATCTCGAAAAAATTATCATTAATCCCAATATTGGAAGAATTTAATACTTGCGACCATATTTCTGCAATGGCCTTTTCCAAATCATTCTCTGGAGCAATATATTCAGCACTGCTTACCTTCACATCAACTACTGCGTGAGACGATTGTATTTGTTTCAAAATTGCTGCTGGGGTAGATAATTCACCAGCAATTTCCGCTAGAATTTGATTGCTTACCAGCACGGGAGACTGGACCGTTGAACTTAAGTCTTGGCTATCACTCGCCGGTTGACCAGCATCAGGATCGAAAGCTAAGGTCTTCGCAATTGCTACCGGTAAGTCAAAACGATGCCCAGTTTCAAGATCCGACATAAATTCAGTAGCGATGCTCTCCAGGAATTTTAGGGCTGGAAGATTTTTGGTGGTAGGAATAAAATTAAGAACTACCTTTTCCAAGCCTTGGTTGGAGGCCTTCTCTCCTAGGGTTTGAACCATCTTGTGTGCCACGCCTTTACCTAATACCCGGCAACTGAGCAAAAAAGTATCCACATGAAGTGCCGCTTGTTGAAGCTTGTATAAAATCACACCTACTAGTCCATAGTCTCCAAAGCGATCTCGCACACGTACGGTTAGCGCGTGCAGTTCGTCGCTTTTTAACAGTTTTCTAATTTCAGACTCAGATCTTCGTATAGTAGTAAGATTGAATTGATTGGTTCGATGAGTCAATTGCGAAATACGGGGAAAATCTTCTGAAGTAGGTTCTTCAATTGTAATATCCAAATTTAAGCTTCCAATGAAATCCTTTAGAGTTAGTGATTCTTCTTTAAGGTGCTCCCTTTGAATATTCTGCTGGTACATCTTGGTGCGTTGCTGGTCCTCCTTGGTCACCTCCATATGGTCGAAGGCCCAGATATTTTTTAAAAATTCGGGGATTTTTAAAGGGTCTTGTGGTAAAGTGAAAGTCAACACAGACGGACATGCTGCAGATACTTCAGCAGTTTCCATCGCATTGTCGTCAATAAAAATAAAGCTGTCCAATCCCAGATTAAGCTCTTGAGCCAATATTTTAATATTATCTGATTTTGCCTCCCAGTTTATCTTATGAGCCACTATATGGTCCAGACTTAATAACATATCATCTCTTTGCTGAAATATGTCCAAAACATCTTGTTCGGCATTTTTACTACAAAGACAAAGGATCATGCCCTCCTTCGTTTGTTGGATCATAAAATCATGAAGAAACTTGTACTCCTCATCAATGGTGACACCTTGAACACCCTCTTCTCCAACTACCCCTTTCCAAAGTGTATTATCACAATCCAGTACAATTACCTTTCGGGGGGTGCTATGTAAGCTGTAGAATTTTCTGGCTACTGTAGAGCCCAGTGCTGCAAAATACTCATTAGTATAAGGGACGTGACCGATCTCATTTCCTTCGGGGTCGAAGTATTCCGGGACTTCATAGTAACGATCTACTTCTGAGGAACCAAATGCATGCAAGTTCTTTACCTTAGAAATTCGGCTTAGCAAAAGATCCTCTAATTTTTGATACCGATTCTCCAACTCTTGGATTTCTTTTACTCCCGGAGATCGAGGGGCCACCATAACAAGATAGGGAACGGACGAATTGGCGGCTACAGACTCCAGGGTGGCGGATAGATCGTTGATATTTTTTTCCACCTCTTCCCAACGATTGTCCGCTTCTTCTTGCGAGACCTGCCCCTTTCTGGTTGCAAAAATATTATACAGACCTGAATGCTGCAATAAATCCTCTTCTTCAATATGAAACTCGAAGCCTCGCTTCTCCAATATTTCCTTTACCTCAGCAATAACCGGACCCTCAGTGTCATGAACTTCCATCACAATCTGCTTAATCTTGGGCCAATTGTCGTCGGCAATTCCATGAAGAATAGGCAACTCGCTTTTTTCAGCATCAATTTTCAGCAAATCAATGCTTTCAAGGTTATTTTCTTCGATAATGTCCGCAATAGAAATAAGTTGACAGGTGAAATTCTTGCTTTGCATACGATCCACCATGATTTCGTCCAAATAGGCATCTAAGGCGCCGGTATCTGCGGTAGAACTCTCTCTTAGCATATTTCGAACTACTGCACTTATAGCTTCCTTATCCAATTCGGCGTCTGCATTGAAGCTTGAAAAAACTGAAGATTTTTCGTAAAAAGTAAATTCAGCTTCTCTCTTCTGGTCAGCAACGCCATAGGCGAAAGCTTTAACATTAGACCCATATAATTGAGCATTGGCGGATAGAATCTCATGTACTACCGGCGAAGGCTCATACGCATAGACTCTTGGGTTTTTACATTGTTGGTTTACCCATAGTGTGAACATTCCGATATTTGCTCCTATATCTAAAATGCAGTCACCATCCTTGATAACAATATCGTGCTTGTTATAACTTTGATCGACAAAAATTTCTTGATACAAATACTCCGTTTCGTATTGGTTTAAGTGTGCGATCTTCAACCCGTTTGGCAATACGTAAGAATCCTGCTCGCCAATGATAGCCGCCAACTCCGGGCCGGAAAAATTAGATTGTAGTTGATGACCTTTGCGCATCCAGTCCTCCAATCCCAATAGTAGTATATTGGCCCCTTGGGCATTACTACGAGTTTGACTGCTGGGATCTAATAGTTCCTGAAACACCTGATTATATGGTGCAATTTCTATGTTGAATGGAAGTTTAAGTGTACTGCTCCAAAAAGCCAGAGAGCCTTGCAAGGGATCCGCCGTAAATGTACTGGTTATTACAAGTTTAGTGCTAGCTATCTTTGTACTATGATCTAAAAAACTGTAAGAAGCACCTATCAGAGATCCAAAATGTTCTCCATTTACATCATAAAGAAAAACATTAGCAGAATCTTGCCTTTCATTAAGGACTGCTTTACAATAAAAATCGTCTTGAATAGTTCGAATTAGGCGCACCTCTTGGAAACCTCCTAGTACAAAGGTTTTGCCTGCTGAACTTGTTAGGCTTGCTAGTACTTGAACGCAAGCATCTAATAACACAGGATGAACCGCAAACTGCTGGATTTCCGAACTAACTTTATTGCTAAGCTTTATCTTACCTAAAGCAGTTCTTTCTCCCAGCCAAACTTGATCAACCACTTGGAATTGTGGTCCGTATTGATTGCCATTTGCTAGCAATCGCTCATAGCAGTCCTGTCCAGATAGAATTTCTGGTTGTTCGGAGTTAACAGAATCTAAATCAAGATCCTCAATGATTGATCTATCAGGGACTGAATGAGGAATAGATAGCGAAACCAGGGACCCGTTTGGTTCTGAGTCACCCCTCTGGGAGCACCAAATTTCTGTCGCGCTTTCCCCGATGTTTGTTGAAAAGTGTAGCTTTTCTTCTTTTCCGCCAATTAAAAAAAGTTGCCTATAATTTATATCAGTCAAATATAACTCTGAATAATTTAATTTACTCGAGGCAAACTGGAGGGCTTGATCTATATAAAATGATCCTGGGAGGACCACCATGTCTTGAAAGCCATGGTCAGGTAAAAACGAATATGTCTCTATATTTGGCTCAAAACTCCATATTTCTAATTGGTTGTTAAGTAGCCGGTCGTTCTTTTCGCGTAGCTGCATATTTGGTAGTTCTCTAAAAAAATTGAAGCCCAATCAGGGACACCAAACAAGGGTTCAGGTGGTTCATTCAAGGCGCAATATTCAATTTTTTTTTGATTAAAACAAGAAAAATTAATACTATCTTAAGAATTAAAACTTGATCAGTATAGCAGTTTTCAGTTATAATTTATTGATAATCAATTAATTATGTGTTTTCTTTTATATTTATGAGATAAATACCGATAATTCACGGCTAAGTCCAAATATGCAACTTAATAATCTATTAAGAAATTGATTAATGTTATAAACAGAATGTGTGTAATATTTGCGTTCCAGTAGCCTCATTCATCGAATTTTTATGATGACCAATAATTGTTAAATTATTGGTTTTCCATACAGATATGGGGCACAACTTGTTCATAGATGGTTGAAATCAAGTTAGTGTAATTTTTCTTGTATTATTTCAGTTTTAGCTGTTATGTTTTTGAGTAAACTTGTACCACTAAATCAAATATGAATGGGTTACAATTTGCAGCTTTCGTTTAATCGGGGACATTTACCTGCCTTGGACGGCCTTAGAGGATTGGCCATAACTCTGGTACTTCTACACCATAGTTTTGGCTTCTTAGGTTCCCCCTTAGGACCATTCGTTCATGTAGGTTGGATCGGAGTGGATTTGTTCTTTGTACTTTCGGGATTCCTTATCACGGGCATTTTGGTAGATTCCAAAGAGAAACCCAATTATTATAGAAATTTTATTGGTAGACGTACGCTGAGAATTTTTCCTCTTTATTATCTGTCATTGACCCTGTTTTTTATTTTCGTGCCCCAGGAAAATTATGGCAATTATTTCGTTAATAACCAAATATATTTTTGGACTTATACTCAGAACCTGCTATTTGCTTTCACGGATTGGCCTAGTCATAAGATTCTCAATCACTTTTGGTCTTTAGCCATTGAAGAACAATTCTATCTATTTTGGCCCTTAATTATTTGGTTATTTTCTACAAAAAATCTAGTAAGAACCAGTATAATTGGAATAGTAATCAGCTTAGTAATTAGAAACCTTTGGACCGAGGTTCCATTTGGGTACACTTTTACACTGGCTAGAATTGATACCTTGCTGATTGGAGCGCTAATCGCCATCATGATTCGCAGTAACAAACAAATCCTTGAAAGAATGGCTCCACTAGCAGGGGCGCTCGCACTAGTGACGCTTATTAGTATCATCGGGATTAGCGAAAGTACTGCCATGGACAAACCCCTGATGATTAGATTTGGCTACACCGCTGCCGCAGTCATGTTCGGAGCACTTCTTATCTTCAGCTTCGACACAAATCGGTTAGGAAAGTTTGTTAAAAATTGTCTGGACGTCCAGGTATTAAGATTCTTAGGCAAGTATTCCTATGGAATTTACGTTTATCACTGGATTTTATACAATACCATTTTTCGTTCATTAATGGATGTATTTTTGAATCGATGGTTAGCAACCATTGTTTATCTTACTATTACCTTAATATTAGCCTTATTGAGCTACCATCTTTTCGAGTCGAGATTTTTAAAACTTAAAAAATATTTTTAGCGATATTAACCTTTGACGGCATCCACCATGAACCTCGAGCCAACACTTATCATTTCATTGAAAATTCTGGGATACTCTTTTACCCTGTGCTTATTGTATTTGCTATTTTTTCTAACTAGTAAGACTTTGACAAAGAAGAATGCAAACTACTATACTTTAATAACCGTGGTTTTGTCGATGATAATTATCACCTACATAGGACTAAAAGACATAGCCCTCTGGCGCCCACAATATGACACCTTCATCCTAATTTTAATTGGGGTGATAATAGCCCTCATAAGTGAGGTATTCCTTCAAATGTATAAACCTATCCAAACAAATTTTAAGTTGAATAGTCCTATGAGGCTTCCCAAGTGGTACCTGAATATGAAGGCTCGTAGAGCTTTCGTAATCACCTTCATTTACGGTGTTGCAGTTTCTATTCCTATCGTGTTATATATTAAAGGCCACAGTAACCAATTAGTGGGAGCGGTTTCGGTTGGATTTGTTGGAATGTATCTCATCAAAAGTAAAATCATTGCAATCCTTGGACGCTTTTATTCTTGGACCATTGGCAAACCAAGAGCTTAGCTGGTCGTTAATTTGATCTTACAAACTCACCGTTTCTCTGAGGTCGCGAGCGGATTCGAACCGCTGTGAAAGGTTTTGCAGACCTCTGCCTAGCC
>JBPCUG010000475.1:0-3065 GCA_051011275.1 Cyclobacteriaceae bacterium
GCCGGATTTTGGGTGAGTGGCAGTTGCCTACTAACTATTGTTTGCAGAGCATTCACAATTTGAGCTGAGACCACGATAGGATCTACTCCGCCCCAGGGATAGGCACCATGTGTTTGTCTCCCCTTTACCTTGATGTGATATGAATCCGCACTTGCCATGACTCCACCTGGCCGATATAGGATCTGACCGATAGGTGTTTGCGCATTAATATGAAGGCCAAAAATCACGTCGACCTCAGGATTGCTTAAAACACCTTCTTTAACCATCAACTTTGCACCCCCTTCTTCTCCCTTAGGAGGCCCTTCCTCTGCAGGTTGGAAAATGAACTTTACTGTTCCTCTTAGCTCCTGCTTATGCGCAGTCAGCACTTCTGCAACCCCCATTAAAATGGCTATGTGTGTATCATGACCGCATGCATGCATAACACCTACCTTTTGATTGTTATATTCGGCTTCTACCTTAGAGGCAAAAGGGATGTCAACACGCTCCTTCACCGGCAGAGCATCCATATCGGCTCTAAGTGCTACAACAGGCCCAGGTAGGTTTCCTTTGAGGATGCCTACCACTCCGGTATAGGCGATTTCAGTCTTAACTTCCATGCCGAGGTTTTTCAAGTGCGAAGCCACCTTTTCGGCAGTTTTAAACTCACGGTTTGAGAGCTCCGGAAATTGGTGAAAATCCCTGCGCCAACTAATGATCTTATCTTCTATTTGATCAGTGTATTGGTCTAATTTTTCACTAAGAGCGTCATTTTGAGCTTTTGAAGGAATTACAGCAAGGATTAAAAGAAGAGAGCAGAAAGAGATATGAATCATAGTAAAAGAGCTTTGACTAGTGTTTTCGAAACCTTCAATATAGTATAATTTCAAGTCAAATCATCGATTGCGAGCGGTTTAGGCTGTTTGATTAGCAAGCAGGGATTACCTAGAAAAAGCCAGGTTAGGAATACCGTATTAGCAATTTTTTACTACCTTTGCACTCCATTCGATCGAATGGGCTAGCAAGGGCTAGTATGTAAAACTAAGTGCCGGTTGGATGGCTCTCAAAGACCGGTGTAATACTGAGCTAAATTAAATGTCAGATGAACTAGAAGAATTTGAGTGGGACAAGGTTGAAACCAAGGGCTTTGGCGAAGGATATACCGAGGAGGAAAAGGCTGAAATGGCCAAGCTTTATGAGTCAACTTTAACCCAAATTGAAGAAAAGGAAGTAATCAAAGGTACAATCGTTGGCATCTCAGATAGGGATGTAATTCTAAACATTGGTTTCAAATCCGATGGTTTGGTATCTGCTTCTGAATTCAGAGATCTTCCTGATCTTAAAATTGGGGATGAGGTAGAAGTGTACATTGAAGAGCAAGAAAACGTGAACGGCCAGCTAGTGCTTTCGCGAAGAAAAGCTAAAATTGTACAGGCCTGGAAGCAAATAACTGACGCCTATGAGCAGGATTCAGTAATTGACGGGGTAATAAAGAGACGTACCAAAGGTGGATTGATAGCTGATATTTTTGGAGTAGAGGCATTCTTGCCCGGGTCTCAAATTGATGTGAAACCCATTCGTGATTTCGATGTATTTGTTGGGAAGTCAATGCAGGTGAAAGTGGTTAAGATCAACTACACTAATGACAACGTAGTTGTATCCCACAAAGTGCTGATCGAGAAAGACCTCGAAAAGCAGCGTACTGAAATACTCAATAACCTTGAGAAAGGACAGGTACTAGAAGGAGTTATCAAAAACATGACCAACTTTGGTGTTTTCATTGACCTGGGTGGCGTAGATGGTTTGTTGCATATTACTGATATTTCCTGGGGCCGAATCAATCATCCTGAAGAGATACTGAACTTGGATGAGAAGGTAAACATCGTAGTTTTAGACTTTGATGATGATAAGAAGCGCATCTCGCTAGGGATGAAGCAACTAACCCCGCATCCGTGGGATTCATTGCCAACCGAGATCGAGGTGGGATCAAAAGTGAAAGGAAAAATAGTAAATGTTGCTGATTACGGTGCTTTCCTTGAGATCATGCCTGGCGTTGAGGGATTGATTCATGTGTCTGAGATGTCTTGGTCTCAACATTTGAGAAACCCGCAAGACTTTATAAGTATTGGCGATGAGCTTGAGGCAGTAGTTCTTACGCTTGATCGTGAGGAGCGAAAAATGTCATTAGGCATCAAACAGTTGTCTGAAGATCCCTGGACTAAACAAAATGTCCTTACCAAATATGCCATTGGTACAATCCATAAAGGTGTGGTAAGAAACCTTACCAATTTTGGACTGTTTATTGAATTAGAAGAAGGTATTGATGGACTTGTGCACGTGTCTGATCTGTCCTGGACGAAAAAAATAAAGCATCCTTCCGAATTTATCAAAGTTGGAGAAGAGCTTGAAGTGAAGGTGCTTGAGCTTGATGTTGACAACCGCCGGTTGGCCTTAGGACACAAACAGTTAGAAGAGAACCCGTGGGATACTTTTGAGACAGTTTTCGTTCCTGGAACGCTGCACAAGTGTACAGTTCTAACTAAAACCGATAAAGGTGCAGTTCTCGAACTTCCTTATGGTTTAGAAGGGTTCGCGACTAAAAGACAATTGAAAAAAGAAGATGGCTCCTTCGGAGAGGTTGGAGAGACACTTGATTTTAAAGTGATCGATTTTAGCAAGGACGATAAGAAGATCATTCTCTCTCATACGGCGGTTCACTCTAAAACAGAGGAACAGCCGAAGAAAAGAAGGCCTGCTAAGAAAACCAGTACTGTAGATAAGATCAATAAAGAGAGCGAAAAGTCAACCCTAGGGGACTTAGCTGCGTTCTCTGCTTTGAAAGAACAGATGGAAAGCAAAGATAGCAAGCCTGAACCGGCTGTAGAGCCCGCTCCGGTGGTTTCGGATGCTGTAGAAAATGAGACTACCTCCGAAGATAAGAGTGATTCTGCTAGTGAAGAGGAATAGCTGCTGTATTTGATTCCGACTTCCCGGTAGATCCGGAAATTTTATGTATAGTGACCGTCGAAACGGTCATGGTCGTGTGGCCGAGTGGCTAGGCAGAGGTCTGCAAAACCTTTCACAGC
>JBPCUG010000476.1:0-7600 GCA_051011275.1 Cyclobacteriaceae bacterium
GGTTTAGCCGCTCCTCCTGGCGGCTGAGAAGTTCTAATACGACCAGAGACGAGTAGTCGAACGTTACGACGAATGTCGACTGGATGCCCTCGACCTCCCACAATGCCTCGACAAGGTCGGCGCGCTCCATCGTCCCATAGGAATACCCTGAAGGTTTATCTGAGTCACCTTGCCCGACATATTCAATGTAGATTTTGGGGAGCATTCCGGTCCCGGTTAGTTGCTGGTCCACCTTCACCCAGCCAAATGAGCCGTCTGGGAACCCGGGCAGGAACGTCGTCCACGATGCTTGATCGTTCCGGGCGGCATCCCGCTCAACGCGCTTCCACACATGAATCTCACGCGCGCCATCCGCATTCTGGGCACGCTCCACCATTTTCTTTGCGACGGGGTCGTATGTCACCCTAGTACCAGTTGAGAACCATCCCAGTGCCGTAATTAGCTCATTCATTTTCGTTGTCTCTTTCAACGGCGAAAATTCGAGTCCCAGTTGGGTCGAAATCAGTGGGTTTCTTCGCGCGTTCTAACATATATTCTACTGCAAATAGCGGCATTTACTTACAATTTAGGCATATTATACGGCGCATACAAAACCATTATTTATACTCTTTTGCCTAAGATGTCATGACCATGTTCTAACTTCATTGGTATGTTGTGTGAGAAATATCACTGTTCACAAAACGGGTCGTTAGGATTAACCATTTTTTGATCTGGAAATGTACCAAATCTGGCGGTTCGGCAATAGTTTTTCAGTATTGTTTGGGATACCTTAATTGGTTAAATTGATCTAATCAAGATGAGGCCCGCCAGATAATAAACCGTAATAATGTTGAAAACAATCGCCGATATCAATTTTGAGCAGATCCTCAAAAAAGAATTTTATCCCTCTCCGGACGCATGGGAAGATGAAGTCCTCTATTTTCTAATGCTGGATCGATTTTCAAACGGTCAGGAAAACCAATTTCTCGACAATGATGGCGCATTGATAAGCAATGGAGTCACGCCTCCTTTTTCTTTAGCCGATCGGGGCAACGCTACCACCACTGCTCAAGAACGACAAAAATGGATAACGGCTGGAACCGAATTTGTTGGTGGTAACCTCAAGGGCCTGGAGTCTAAAATCGGCTATCTCGAAAGACTGGGTATTACCGCTGTCTGGATCAGCCCAATTTTCAAACAGGTTCCATTTCAACAAACCTATCATGGTTACGGCATTCAGAATTTTCTCGATGTCGATCCGAGATTCGGCACCCGTCAGGATCTAATATCGCTGGTCCAAACCGCACATAGGAATGGTATTCGCGTTATTTTGGACATCATTCTGAATCACAGTGGTGATGTGTTCGAATACCTGGAAGAAGATTTGCGTTGCGAGGTAAAAAACGAACTAGGGGAGACAATCTTTAAAAACGCCTGCTGGCAGGATGATGGTTTTGTCTATGGGGTAAAAGGGTGGCGCAACCAATCAGGGGACGCAACTATTCCATTTGGTCCGTCGGTTCCCGCCTCCTCCTTTCCGGATGAAGCCATCTGGCCAGCGGAATTTCAAATCCCGGAAGCTTTTACCAGGAAAGGCGAGATAAGAAACTGGGATCACGATCCTGAATTTATAGAAGGGGATTTCTTGTCCTTAAAAGACATTAAGCTCGGAGAGGGTCTGGTAGACACTTACCGGCCTTCGGGCACCTTGATGAACTTGTGCGAAGTTTATAAATACTGGATCGCCCTAGCCGACATCGACGGATTTAGAGTTGATACCGTAAAACACATGGACCTCGGAGCCAGCCGCTTGTTTACCTCGGCTATCCATGAATTTACAGAAACCATTGGCAAGGAAAACTTCTATCTCATCGGCGAAATTACCGGCGGTCGCCAGAATGCGGTAAACACTTTGGAAGAAATTGGAATGAATGCCGCCTTGGGTATCAATGATATACCGGATAAACTGGAATACTTGGTGAAGGGGTATAGAAACCCCGAGGATTATTTCAACTTGTTCAGAAATTCCATCCTGATAAAGAAAAATTCCCACATATGGTTCGGCAACCATGTGGTTACTACCTTCGACGATCACGACCAGGTCCGTAAAGGTAGAAATAAAGCTCGTTTTTGTCATGATGAGCCCGGGCAAGGAGAAAATAGTAAAGTCATGTTAAATGTGCTGGCATTCAACGCAACCACTATGGGCATTCCTTGCTTTTATTACGGCTCTGAGCAGTGTTTTGACGGCCACGGAGACAATGACCGTTACATTCGGGAAGCGATGTTTGGAGGGGAATTCGGCGCTTTTGAAAGTCGCAACCGACATTTTTTTAATGAAAATAGTTTTGTTTACCAGGAGCTAGCCAAAGTCTTGCAGATTCGCAAAGACAATATAGTTATACGCCGTGGTCGCCAGTTTCTTAGGGAGATTTCGGGTGATGGAATTCATTTTGGATTACCACATATGATAGGAGGCCAGATCCGGTCAGTGGTACCCTGGTCGCGTATTCACGATAAGAAAGAAATTTTACTGGCTATCAATACTGACTATTTCAATCCAAGAACAGCTTGGATAACTATTGACAATGGCTTACACCAAATAAGTGAGTCAATGCAATGCATCTATTCAACCGATAACCTGCAAATTAATGCAACAGAATCCATTGAAGCGCGCAACGGTAAATCTGTCCGGATTACTGTTCCACCGGCTGGCTTCGTCATTTATCAATGATTTGGATTTTTCACATTCACTGCGACTCCCTTCAATTTTTCCTTAGGCTTTGACCTAAGTTAACTGTCTGGATATAAAGACATAAACCATTACCGTATGGTGAGTACCATTGCTCCCTTCTTCTACTCAAAAAATCAATACTTTAGCCAGTAGGCAATGGGGTATGGTACTAACCACAAAGAAGTAGGTAACCTCCAGCAAGTCTGTTGAGGTTCCTTGATCTTTCAACCAGGATAACATATAATGGTGGATTGAGCTAACCCCTAATAATAAAGGTCAATTAAAACGCAGGTTTTAGATTAAAACTTGAACGGCCCGCTTTGGGTTGTAAGCTGACGTCCAGATCCTAAAATGTAGATTACCACCTATTTAGATGAACCAGTCTAAAAAATGCGGCTGGCCCTGGCAAACCAAAGGTCCTCAAGCAGATTGAATATTAAAAGCAACCGGACCGGTCTTGGTATCCACGATCTCAAAATTTACTTTCAGACCAGCCTTTACGGTTCTGTATCCTTCTCCGGGAATGGCGGTGAAATTAAAAAAATACGCATCGCCATCATTAGATACTATCATTCCGTTTCCGGTGTTGAAGTTAAACTCCATGACCTGACCTGATTGGACTTCATTCCCAGATGCACCCAATTCGGGTGCACCTTTTTCCCAGATATACTGAGGAACCCTGATCTTCTTGACATGTTCGGTATTATAGACATCATAGTTATAATAAGAAAGCTCCGACATGATCCTTCTTAAGTCCTGTCGTAACTCTTCTACCGTTGGCCTTCCTACAAAGTACCACCCATTATAAATCTTTTGAACGGTCAAGTCCGGTTTAAGTATGTAGGTGTAAGGCAAAGCGCAATAAGCGTATTCTCCCTCTGTTTCATCCAGAATGTCCAGTTGCTTTACTAGCGTTCTTTTTTCGTCTGAAACAAAAGTCCACCTAGCTCCCAAACCCGCCCGGAAGGCTGCCTGGACTTTGGGCGGATCTACACTGATGGAAATAAGTTTTCCAAAATTAACCCGGAGTTCATCCTGAAAGGGCACCAGCAGTTTCATTTGTTGCTGATCCCGTGGGCAAAAAAAACCGCGGTTGAATATAACAATTAATGGATATCCGTCAAGAAACCCCAAGCGTTGATCAAGCAGGGAAGGAGCAGTGAATCCTGATGGGCGAACAAGCTTATCATTATGGTTAGGTAATTGAAAGTCGGGAAACTTATCACCTACTTTTAGATTATTTGCCATGAGTTAAGGTATGTTAAAGTTTTAAATTATTAAGCGTCGTTGAGAAACATTTGCTAAAACGGAGTGCGAAATACTACAAACGCTATTTGTTAGCTGAAATTAATACTACTATTGATCGATCATCCACCTTTATTTTGCTGTTTCTTACAGTTGCTGCCTCTTCAATTGAACAAAAAGTATCCTTAGTCTTACGAGCTGTATCAATAATGCATTTCCAGGGATACTTACTATTTCCAGGTATTTCAAAAGACAAGGGCTCCCAGTAGGCATTGATTAATATATGCAAACTATGAGCGTACTGAGGATTTTCAAGTGTGTAAGCCAACGTGTGCGAATGGTAACTCCAATCCGGCTGCTCAAGCTTGACCCCGTGCCAGGTAATTTTTGAATGGCTGTTACTATTATGGTGGTCCATTGAGTTTCCCCAAAAATGCTTTTCTTGAAAAAAAAGATGAGACAGGTTGAACTCAAGCAATTTTTGCACGAAGACCAGTAGCTCTGGTTCCCTCTTAACTAAGCTCCAGTCAAACCAGCTGATCTCGTTGTCCTGGTTATAAGGATTATTATTGCCCTGTTGGCTACGTCGTATTTCATCTCCCATTAACAGCATTGGGGTGCCATGAGATAACATTAAAATAGTAAAGAAATTCTTGATCTGACGTAGCCGCAATGCTTCTGTTGTAGTATCATCGGTAGGGCCGTCTATGCCATGATCCCAACTGTAGTTGTCATTAGCTCCGTCGTGGTTATTTTCACCATTGGCAAAATTGTGTTTTTGGTTATATGAAACCAGGTCGTTTAAAGTAAAACCATCATGGCTAGTAATAAAATTAATGCTGCGGTTCGGATCTCTGATCACCTCTTTGAACAAGTCACGGCTACCAGTGATCCGAGAAGCCATGGTCTGCGCCATACCGCCATTCCCCCTAACAAACCTGCGCACCTCATCACGATAACGTCCATTCCACTCGGCCCATTTGTGACCCACGAATGAACCGCGTTGGTACAACCCGCGGGCGTCCCAAGCTTCGGCGATGATCTTGGTAGATGCTAATACCGGATCAGACTCAATTGACCACAAAATTGGAGGGTTTTCCAGAGGCTTACCTGTTTCATCTCTAGATAAAACTGAGGCTAGATCAAAACGAAAACCGTCGATATGCATCTCGGAAACCCAGTAGTGCAAGCATTCCATGATCATTCGCCGTACCACGGAATGGTTGGCATTTAAAGTATTGCCGGTACCCGAAAAATCCGTATATCTACCCCTATCAGATTCTAGGATATAATAGGCACGATTTTCAAATCCTTTAAATGAAATTGTGGGTCCTTGGTGATTGCCCTCCGCGGTGTGGTTGAATACAACATCCAGAATAACTTCTATTCCCTCCCGATGCAATGCTTTGACCATGTCTTTAAACTCGCTTATTAGAACCACAGGGTCGTCACAAGTACAGTAGTCATTGTGAGGGGCAAATAAGGCGATCGGACTATATCCCCAATAATTAGTTAAGGAAGAATGTATTACATCTTGTTGATCAAATTGCTGTATCGGTAGTAGCTCAACTGAAGTAATTCCCAAAGCCTTGAGATAGGGAATTTTCTCCTTCAATCCCGTAAAAGTTCCTCTTTGGTGAGAAGGCAATCCCGAACTGACATGTTTGGTAAATCCTCCTACATGTAATTCATAAATTACGGATTTTTCGAAAGGGTGATTCAATGGTTGATCACCTTCCCAATCGTAAGCAGAAGAATCAATCACCACACTTTTCAGAGCAACCAAACAGTTGTTCCCAGGTCGCTTGGCAGCCTCCCGATCATATTTATTGCCCGTAACCACGGCTTTAGCATATGGGTCTAACAGTAGCTTTTCACCGTCGAACCGATGGCCTTGATGTGGATCAAAGGGGCCGTGGACTCTGTAGCCATATACCTGGCCAGGTTTCAAACCATGGATAAACGCATGCCAATAATAAAATGTCCGGTTCTTTAAGGGGTCAAAGTGGATAATCTGTGTGGGTGGCTTATCCGGATGGTCAAATAATAGCAATTCTACTGCCTGGCAATTCTTAGAAAAAAGAGAAAAGTTGATGCCTTCCGGGTATACCGTAGCTCCTAACGGAAAACTTTTGCCTGATGATATAGGTAGGGACTGCTTCATTTTATTTTGGTTAAGTTATCAGAAATCAAGCAGAATCATCCTCACTTTAGGTCGTTTGTCCCCTTAATAAATTTATAAATATTTTTCTGATAAGCCTCTTGGTTGTAGGAAGAAATCCTGGCCTGTGAAGTCATTGGTTTCGGGTCATCATAAATTTTCTGATATATAAGACTTCCACTGCTATTTAAGGAGAGTAGAGTCGATTATAAGCCACTCGTGAATCTAATTAAATTTATAATGTGCTTATAGATAAGCACTTAAACGTGAAGTGAATCGACGGATGTTTTTGGCACTTAATTTGAAATATAATATTTGGAATAAGTAGAAGGTACTAATACACTAAAAGCAAGAATCATGTTAGGTGCGGGAGTAAATATCGTTAAAGTTTTAAAATCCTTGGGGTTTTATGCAGTGTCAGTAGAGGTTGTGGAGAATTTTCTATCAGATTTTTTCCTTACCACTATCGATCGGATATGGCTGGACTTTAATTTGGACATAATTGTTTCAGTATTAGTTGCCGTCGTCTTAGCCAAGATGCTCAAGTTGGCCCAACGAAAAACCAACCTTCCGGGTATTCTTAGTAATAGTAAGTTCAATTACTTTACTTTCAAAAAATGAAGTTCGGCAGAAAACCATCGACCAATTATCGAAACAAAATTCGATTTTGGGTGGAGCTTATAACCTATCAACCCCAAACAGAATTGTGCGCTTTCGATTATTTTAGCCATCCTGAAAAACGCATGGCTTCAGATATTTTTTATCTGATGGTGCAACTGCATAAAAATTAAGTACGCAAGATTTTTAAATCCTCTCCATTGACTACTTAATGCCAAGCTTGCTAGGCTCTCCAGCACTTTCTACTCGGTACAACCAATATCGGCCGGAGCGTACATGGGCTCCGGCCTTTGTGTCGCTAACTGAGCCTTCATTGGTGCAGATGAAAGACTTTATTCATGATCTTCCATTCTCCATCGACCTTGAGCATGGTGAACATATCGGTACACCGATTTCCAGTCCAATTATCAAGCTCCAACCTCACAGTGGCAATTGTGCCGATCATGTCGATGCTTGCGATTCGTGCCTTGAGCTCAGTAGCCGGACCATTTTGGTCATTCCAGTCAAAGAGTTGCTGAATGGGGCCAGCGAACAAGTCGGTACCGATATAACCGAAGATAGTCGCATCCTGATGAAAGGCGGGCTTCATATCTGCCCCTTTACCAGACTTAGCTCCATCGATATATTGCTGTAAGGCATGAGTGATCCCCTCCTTACTTTCTTTTAGATTTACTGCTTGCGTTTCCATTTTATTTTGTGGTTAAGTGTTTAATAAGTTCTTTTTTGTGCTAGTTTTCATAGCTGGTATAATTTGTTGTAGTTCTTTTTAAAACAATCCAACATCTTTTTTGAACATACGGAGTTTCTCCCCCTCTAAATCTGACGACAAGGGGGAGAAATTTAAAAGCTCAATACCTTCACTC
>JBPCUG010000477.1:0-2844 GCA_051011275.1 Cyclobacteriaceae bacterium
GCCCTAACCAATGACGCCTGCATGAATATCTTTACGCAATCGCAGAAAGACCGTATGCAAGTTGTACTAACCAATAGCCCCCGCAGGGCAAGCTTGGTGGGATCAAAGGGTGCAACTCCTCCAGTCGTAGTCAGCAATGATGCTGGGATCATGGCCATTAAAACACCTCAAGTAACCTCCTGTAGTGTTGATTTGATTCCCGAAGTCAGCATAAGAAATTATGGAAACAACCAACTGGCAAGCGCTACAGTAGCACTTAGCGTTGATGGCGTCATTTTTGACACGCGAACACCAGATCTCAATCTTGATCCCTTAGCCATTGCCCAAGTTAGCTTTGAAAGCTTTAGCATCACTCCTGGAAGCAATCACAATTTTGAATTTAGAATTACACAAGCCAATGGTGTAGCCGATGAAAATGCAGATAACGATGTGCAATCTGAAATAGTGTCCCTCTCGCAGACTACGCCCTTACCCATAGCAACGGATTTTGCTAGTTTCCCTAACCAATGGGCAATCTCGAACCCGGACAATGTCACCACTTGGACCCTGAAAACTGCACCAAACCAAAATGTGAGCAACCAAGCTATCTATATGAACTTTTTTGATTATGAGAATGGAATTGGCGATTATGATTTTCTACTTTCTCCAACTATAGACCTTTCGCAATACTCATCTGCTCAAATTTCATTTGAGGTAGCCTACACTACCTTTAGCGGAGGCAGCAATGATGGATTGATCGTAGCAGTATCCACAGATTGTGGCAACACTTTTTTGAGAGCCGATTACCTTTTTGAGAAATACGGGGCTGACCTGGCTACCGCTCCTACTACCGGTGCCTCTTTCACTCCAAGTGATAGGACCCAATGGTCTGATGAAACCTTAGACCTGGGGAGTTTTTTGACCTCGTCGGAGGTGCAAATTGCGTTTATCGGGGTAAACGATTTTGGTAACAATCTGTATCTGGATAATATTCAGATTACCGGTGTGCTAAAAACCGGATTGGACCTTGCAGTAGCGAGAGTGGTCCAACCAGGGATAGTTAGCTGTGAAAACAGTTTCACTCCCGTAGTTAGGGTAAAGAATGAAGGGGTCAATACTATATCCAGTTTTCAAGTTTCCTACCAACTCGGTCTTGATACACCAGTCACTATAGATTACAGTGGTCCTGCATTGCAACCCGGAGAAGAAACTGATGTCACTTTTGAGGAAATAACCACAGGTAATGGTTCAAGTAATATATTGGCCAGTATTGCCAACCCAAATGGGGAGACGCAAGATGATAATACTGACAACGACACACGAAACCTTAGTTTCTTAATTGATCAGGACACAGAGCTAGTGCCAGTCAGGGAGGATTTTACCAATTTCACCCAAATCAATTGGAGCATTATTAATACCGACGCAGCCAAAACCTGGGAAGCGGCAAGCTTGACAAATGGAAATGTAGCGGCATTTATTAACAACTTCAATTATGAAGAAAAGGGACAACTGGATTTCCTGGTTAGTCCCGTTTTAGATTTCACTGAGAGTGACAGTGCACGCCTCTCTTTTCGGGTATCATACGCAAGCGGCAACAACTTCAATGACGGGTTATTAGTATTGGCCACCCAAGATTGTGGGGTTGAATTTACCGACACACTCTTTCAAAAATTCGGTAGCGACCTGGCGGTCAACCAAAGTACAAGCGCTTGGGTTCCTACGGAAGAGGAAGATTGGATAACAGAAATTATCAACCTAAATGAATACGCTGGATTGGAAAATGTAAGGATTGCCTTCGTTGCGGTCAATGACTTTGGCAACAATCTTTACATTGATGATATCCAGTTTTTCAATTCTAACAGCACGGCATCGTTGGCATTGGAAGCGGAGAACATGGTCATTTTCCCCAACCCAGCAGGTGATACCTTTCAAGTAAGCTTTAACCTGGCGGAACGAGAGGAGCTCGTACTCACCATGGTCGATGCTACAGGTCGTGTATTGTTTCAGCGCCCGCTTGCAAATACCCTCAACCAAACCTACGAATTTGACCTTCCACAGCTTGCCCAAGGCATGTATATCTTGCAAGCCAAAGGCCCGACCTTTCAACAATCCAAAAGACTTATCATTAGCAAATAAATTGTATATTGAAACCACTATTTTAGCGCAATTATTAACAGAAAATGACAAGCAAAATAAGGGTAGGTATCCTATACGGAGGCAAGTCCGTAGAGCACGAAATATCGTTAAGGTCGGCTCGCAACGTGGCCAATTATATCGATCAGGAAAAATTCGATCCCGTCCTCATTGGGATCGATCAGGATGGGCATTGGTACTTGAACCACGACATAGATACTGCGATTACCTCGGGTTCACCGTTGGCGCTATGTCTTTCACAGGAGGATGATACTTTTCGTAGCCCTAACAACAACGCGGGCACAGGAAAGCTAGATGTGGTATTCCCGGTATTGCATGGGACTGATGGAGAAGATGGAAGCATACAAGGCATGCTCACCACCGCAGGCGTGCCTTTCGTAGGCACTGGAGTATTGGGTTCGGCGGTGGCTATGGATAAGTTGGTGAGCAAGAAACTTTTGAAGCAAGCCGGTGTACCAACCAGCGACTTTCTTGCCCCCACCCAAGATCAACTGACAGACTTGTCCTATGATTTGATCGCAGAAAAGTTGGGAGTCCCTTTTATGGCCAAGCCAGCCAGCTTAGGTTCATCAGTAGGCGTCTCGAAGGTAAACGGACCTGAAGACTACGAAGAAGCTATAAAAAGCATTTTCAAATATGACACCGCAGCATTGTTTGAAAGCTATATTCAAGGAAGGGAACTGGAGTGTGCGGTTATTGGCAATCAACCCC
>JBPCUG010000478.1:0-3276 GCA_051011275.1 Cyclobacteriaceae bacterium
ACCCTACACCTCGAATGAACCAATCCCAGAGCAATGGGCTTCCCGGCGAAAGGAAGCACTTTCAACCTATGCCAATCTCGCCTCGGTAGAGAACGCCCAGGCAGCTGCTTCTACTTTAAGAGACACCTTCAGTGCTTTGATAGAAAATAAACCTGTCAAGTTTGAAACCTTATTTGGCCAAATTGATGCCATCTTGGACTTGACTGATATGGTCCAAAGCACCCAACCTAACGAAGAATAAAATGGCTCCATTTGAAATCAAAAAGGAAACAGTAAAAAGCCTTGGGCTGGTCAGAACTGCAATGATGGAATTGGAATACCTGATAGAACTGAAGAAATTGCCTTTAGCCAAACAAAAACGAGCCGCATTGCAACTTTCGGACGTACAAATTGCATATCTGCAATTGCGAAAGTCTGTCTTGGCTGATATTCGCGACCGTTTGATAGCCAATGAGGGCGATCTAATAAAAGGCATGGATAGCATAGACAAGGCACTAGGCAATCTAAAGAAGATTGAAAAGATGATGCAAGTAGTAGACGGTTTCTTAAAACTTGTCGCTAAAGTCATAAGCATCTGACTTACTGACTAGCCAACAAGTGCATCTAGTTGGTGATTAAATAGAACTGTAAATTAAGAAATGATCACTCTCCCCAACGCCAATCGCCTCCAATTACGAGCTTTTCCTTAAGGTTGTTTGCAATCAAGAAATCTTTGTTCCGATCACTACTAAGTCGCTCTGCTGGAAGGGAGGATGTATTGGCCAATTCATAGAGTACCATCGAAGTAAAGCGAACCGTATTCTTTATGTGTTCCGAGTTGACCAGGTCAAAATTATCGCAATCGGAGTGATAGCAACGGTAGATAGATCGGTCTAAATTACTTGACAGCGACATAGTGGGGATTCCTTCTAGCAGAAACGGTTGATGATCACTATGTAGGCCCACTCTATTACTAGACCGGTTGGCAAAAGTACTATCTATCTCTTTGATCCGCTCACCGACATTACTAAAGAATGCTTCAGCTTCAGATCGGGCTCCGGCATTAAAGCCAATAGGATTTCCTGCCATATCCACGTTTACCATATATTTGACATTATCGAGCTCTTGAGCCTCCTTCATGGACCTCACCATATGGGTTGAGCCAAAAAGCCCCTGCTCTTCTCCCATAAAAAGCACAAACTCCATTGTTCTTTTTGGCTTGAGATCCAAAGCTTTAAAAGTTCGAGCCATATCAATTACGGCAAAGGAACCGATTCCATTATCGATAGCACCGCTAGCTAGATCCCAGCTATCAAGATGTCCTCCAATGATTATTTTTTCCTCCGGTAGCTCGCTGCCAGGTAATCGTGCTATTATGTTACGTGCCTGTATTTCTTTGCTGAAGTTAGACATTTTGATATGTGCACGATGGGGCTGTTTATCCATTTTCAGCCTCAAAGCGAGTCCATCTTCTTTACCGATGCAAACTGCAGGGATATCAATTAATTCTCCAGTCACAGACGCTGTTCCGGTAAGCAACACCCCGCCGTCGACCTGATTAATGAAAATGATCCCTTTGGCACCATATTTTATGGCCAGAGCAGTTTTCTCTGATCTATGCAGGTTTTGTTCCCCTTCAGGTGTATCCGGTAGCAACCCTAGGTATACCAGGACGATCTTGCCTTTTGCCTTCCCAGGTTTGCGTAAGTAGTCTCGATCCAGACCACTACCTAGATCCGCTAGTGGGGCGGTGACTTCGCTGGATTCCGGCGTATGCGCAAGGCTGACCACTTTAAGCTCCTGGGCAGGTCCTCGGTCTGCCAAACCCACCTTCAGGCTTACCTCCCCGCGGGACCAAGCTATCATATTGAAAGGTTGATAGCTTACATCTTCAAATCCATATGATTGAAACAAATTATAGACGAAGGTTTCGGCCTTTTGGCCATTTTCAGAACCGGTCAATCGATGGCCAATGGTTTCGCTGGCTCTTTTCAAAGTCTTATAGGCCTCTGAGTTTTTGTGTACTTCTCTATTTATAGCTGTAAAACTATCTTCCTGCATTTGCAGGTCGCATGCAGTAAATATGAAGCAGGCCAAAGCAAAGAATAGCCGATTAATCGCCATGATTGTAATTTTTGACCAATAAATATAACTATTTTTTGCTAAAAACTAATAGAGTGGGGCATATACGCTTTGAAAAATGGGAATAAAGCTTCAGAAAGGACACTTTATTGGTACTACCAGGTATTCATTTTAAGCTTCTGCGCTGCCTTCAAAATATCTCTGCGGCTTATCTGACCTCTAATTTTACCCTCGGCATCGACTACAGGAAAGCGGCGGAAGCGGCGGCTATTGAACTTATTAGCTACGTCCACTACGCTACTTTCAATCGATACAGTTTCAACATCCGTACTCATGTAGTCTGAAACCTTATTTTCGGCATGAAACTGATTGTGGTAAGCATCGTCAATTAGTACTTTGAGGCAGTCCTTTTCTGAAAGAATGCCTACTAGGGTGCCTGCGTCATCTAGAACCGGTGCACCCGATATCTTACGGTCTAGCATCGCACCGATGGCCTCGTTGATATCTTGATTGGGATTGAATGTTACTAACTCGGTAGACATATAATTGGCCACTGTTTCCAGCACTGGATTCTGCCTGGGATCCGGTTCTTGCTTTCTTTGTCCTGTAAAATTCATAGTTTGATGATCTAGTCGTGGATGGGGGAATATCTATAATATACTCCATTTTTTGCACTTTTCCAAGTCGGTGATCCAATAAGTCCTTTAAATGTGCGTTGTTAGCAAAGCTGAAGGCCGGGCGCTAGCTGGTATAATTGTTTGATAATTGTTACCTTTCTATCACACTAGTTATGCAGGTGTAATGAAATATAATGTGCTCCATAATCTCACCGTAGTGGTGGCCTTTATAGGTACCGCACTAATACTTTTGGAAATGATCCGGGAAGTTGGTTGGCTACAATTCTCGCAACCGGAAAACTTAGACTATCCGGGATTAGTTTTGGTGGTTGTTGGAGCTATTGGTGCGGCTTGGTCCGCCAAGAAAATGCGCAACTCTTAGTCGTGTTGCGGGTTCCGTGTTACGAGTTGCGTGTTAACTCGAAACCCGTAACGTGCAACACGAAACAAGTCATACCCCCTCTGCCTCTACCGTTTCCACCTCGGGCACCATGCGTTTGAGCAGGTTTTCGATCCCAGCCTTAAGCGTCACAGTTGAAGAAGGGCATCCGCTGCAGGCGCCTTGCAAAAGGAGTTTCACGACGCCATCTTCAAAGGA
>JBPCUG010000479.1:0-4629 GCA_051011275.1 Cyclobacteriaceae bacterium
CGGATCATCAAAAGACCGCCAGAAGCATTTGTTGAGCCGGCAGAAGTGAACGAACCAGATTGGAAAAGCATATTGGTAGAATTCAAAGTGCCTGAGTCCCTAAAGGATCTGGAAACCCTTAGCCAAAATTTATGGTGGAGCTGGAATCACGAGGCTATTGAACTGTTTAGATCTATAGATGGGAAACTATGGGATAAAGTCAATCATAATCCCGTGAGCTTGCTTCATGAAATGCCATACAATCGCCTCCATGAGTTGGAGCAGGATGCCCGTTTTATTGAACGGTTAGAGCACGTAATGGAGCGGTTCAACGCGTATATGAATGTGCCTAAGTCGAAGTCAGGTCCAAAGATTGCTTACCTATGCATGGAATATGGTCTTCATGTATCACTACCGATGTACTCTGGAGGATTGGGTATCTTGGCTGGCGATCACTTAAAGGAAGCCAGTGATAAAAATGTAGATCTGCTGGGAATTGGGTTGATCTATCGCTACGGTTACTTTAATCAATCACTCACCCTCCGCGGGGATCAGGTTCCCAGCTATGACCAACTACGCTTTACTCAATTACCTATTCATCCGGTCAATGATAAGCGTGGAAACCGCTTGATCATCAATGTTCCGCTGCGTGGCCCGATGTTGTATGTACAAGTTTGGCGGGTGGATGTTGGTCGCGTACCATTATACCTATTCGATACTGATATTCCAGAAAACAATGATGAATATAAAGCAATTACACATCAGCTTTATGGAGGGGACCAACTAAATCGTTTCAGACAGGAATTGCTGATTGCTTTGTGCAGTATTACCCTATTTAGAGTTTTGAAGATCGATGTAGACCTGTTTCACTATAATGAAGGGCACACTGCCTTTACCGGATTGGCCAGGATCATGCAGATGATTAGCGACGAACATTTGAGCTTTGACGAAGCGGCTCACTTTGTCCATGCTTCTACTTTGTTTACAACGCACACTCCTGTACCAGCTGGACATGACGCCTTTAGCGAGGATATCCTAAGAAGCTATCACGGCCATTTTGCGGAAGAATTGAATGTTAGTTGGGAACAGCTGCTGAGTATTGGCAAAATAAATAGGTTAGATCCGAATGAAAAGTTTTCCATGAGTTACTATGCTGCCCGCAGTTCCGAGGAAATCAATGGTGTCAGTAAGGTCCATGCGGAGGTAACGAGGAAAATGTTTAGACCAATATGGAAGGGTTTCTTTGAAGAGGAATTAAAGATCAAATATGTGACCAATGGCGCCCACTACCAAACCTGGGCAGCCCCTGCCTGGCAGGAACTATTTAAAGAAATAGCTGGGAATAACTTCCTGCAAGAGCTTTCGGATTTGTCACATTGGGAAAAGATAAAAGAAGTTCCTGACGATAAAATTTGGGAAATCCGGAAGAAACTAAAAAATGACTTGATCAAAGGTGTAGGTCGGAGGCTGAAAGTTGCTTTACAGGGTTTGCATACCCATCCGAAGCAGGTTTATGAGATGCTTCATAATCTAAAAAATTCGGAATTGATCATAGGTTTTGCTCGTCGCTTTGCCTCGTATAAGCGTGGGAACCTGCTTTTCAGGGATACACAGAGGCTCAAGCGCATTTTAAATGACCCTCAAAAACCGGTAAAGCTCATTTTCGCGGGGAAGGCGCACCCGGCCAATAAGGAAGCACAGAAATTGATCAAAACTATAGTTAAGCTATCGCAAAGTCCTGACTTTTTGGGCAAAATATTTTTTATTCAAAACTATGATATGGAGTTAGCTCAATTGATGGTTAAGGGGGTGGACGTGTGGTTGAATACTCCAGTGAGAGGTTTGGAAGCCTCCGGTACCAGCGGGATGAAGGCAACATTCAATGGCGTTTTGAATTTTAGTGTGATGGATGGCTGGTGGGCTGAAGCTTACCGTGAAGATGCCGGATGGGCCCTGCCTCAGGAAGGAGTTTATGAGAAACAAAAGGACCAAGATGATCTTGACGCAGAGATGATCTATAACATTTTGGAACATGAGATTATTCCCGAGTACTATGAATCTAATGATTCAGGGGTACCCAGGCAATGGATAAACCGAATAAAAAATGCTGTTGCTAACATAGCTCCGCATTATACCTCCAGGCGGATGCTTAGCGAATACCAGACAAAGTTTTATCAGCCGATGCATAAACGTACCTTGTCAATGAAGGAAAACGATTACAAGGTTACTAAAGAAATGACGAAGTGGGTAAATAGGATGAAGCGTGAGTGGCCTAAAATTTCCGTGGTTGACGTGAGCTTATCCAATGGCACAAAACCGGTTCAGCTAGGAGAAAAGTTTCAAGCTGAAGTAACGCTTGATCTCAATAACCTACCGGCAAGCGACATTGGCGTCGAATTGGTGTTTGCCAAAAATGCCGAAAACGGGGAGCTTAGGATCAAAGATGTTCAGGAGTTGGATTTGGTTGAAGAAAAACCCCATAAAGTGGTTTATAGAGGTGCATCGACGGCTACTCTTTCCGGAGCTTACAAGTATGATATTAGATTTTATCCTAAGAATCCACAATTGCACTATCGCCGGGTCCTTCCATTAGTTAAATGGATCTAACTAATGTGAAAGGTGATAAAAGTCTTGAGTCAATCTGAGCAATGTCATTTGATTTGGAATGCAAAATGTACTACTTGATTTCGTAATTAAGTTAAGCAGAATAGATATGAGCGTTAAAAAAAGATATTTGAAAAATAAACCGGTTTGTAAAGTGACATTAAGCTTGCCAAAATCTGTGGCTGACTCCGCTCGGGAAGTTTACATAGTAGGTGAATTCAATGATTGGGATCAAATGGCTAACCCTATGCAAGCCCTAAAGAATGGATCCTTCAAGTCAACTTTAGAGCTGCCAATAGGACACACTTATCAGTTTAGGTATCTAATCGATAAAGACCGATGGGAAAACGAACCAGGAGCAGACCAACATATATCGAATGATCTTACCGGAGATGACAACTCGGTAATTGTTACCTAAAAAACTAACATAAATTATCATGGTCGGCCTGAATTTAAGGGAGCTAACTGCTCAAGAAAAAAAGAAATATGAGGTAGATATAGGGTTGAAGGTAGTAGGTCGTGTAACCGGCAATCTACGGGAGGAAACCAACATGTGTGAAGATTTTATTATCACAGCCATTAATGGAAAGCCAGTCGCCAGTTTAGAGGAATTTGAAGATATGATTGATGGTGAAAAAGGGGTGATGCTTGAAGGGTTTTATCCGGATGGCACCCCCGATCATTATTTCACCAAAAGTCTCGCCGGCTAGAACAATAAAAGTTGCAAAGCGACCAATTGTATATTAAAGTAACCATGGTCAGAATTACAAAGCATGATAGTTCCAGAATGGTTCATCGAGATTCATCCGATAGGACAAGCTTTGATAGCTACTTGTTTCACCTGGATGATTACTGCTGCCGGTGCCGCGGTGGTGTTTTTGTTTAAAACAGTAAACCAAAGATTGCTGGATGGCATGATGGGTTTCGCGGCAGGAGTCATGATCGCCGCTAGTTTTTGGTCCCTACTGGCACCTTCCATAGAAATTTCAAGTGAGCTAGGTTATGTAATCTGGTTACCGGCTGCTACAGGTTTTTTAGCCGGTGGTTTATTTATATTGGCAATCGACAAAGTATTGCCGCACCTTCACGTTGGCTTTCCCCGTAAGGAAGCTGAAGGTATTCAAACCAGTTGGCATCGAAGTGTTTTGTTGGTGATGGCTATTACGTTGCATAATATTCCCGAGGGTTTGGCTATTGGGGTGGCCTTTGGTGCAGTAGCCACCGACCTTAGTGGAGCCACTTTACCAGCTGCAATAGTGTTATCGTTGGGTATTGGTTTGCAAAATTTTCCCGAAGGCCTATCAGTGGCTGCCCCATTACGAAGGGAAGGATTCTCTCGTTTTAAGAGCTTTTGGTATGGGCAGATGTCGGCACTAGTGGAGCCTGTTGCTGGAGTCATTGGTGCAGCAGCAGTATTGATGGTTAAACCTATATTGCCGTATGCATTATCTTTTGCTGCTGGCGCCATGATCTTTGTTGTCGTAGAAGAACTGATACCTGAATCACAGCTAGATAAGAATACGGATACCGCCACGGTTTGTGCTTTGGTCGGATTCGTCGTCATGATGGTGTTAGATGTAGCCTTGAGCTAAAAAAGAAGATAACTAGTGTTATTAGATGAATCATTTGATTGTACATATAAGGCTAAATTGATATGATAGACTATTTTGAGAATTTAACAGAAAATGAGAAAGAGGTTTTGATTTCGGCTCCGGTATATGCTGCCCTAATGGGCGCATTGGAAGACGGAAAAATTAGCCATGCAGAAGAGAAGGATGCCACAAATTTAGCGCACTTGAGAACATTTACTTCAGCGCCGATCCTGCATGGTTACTATCAGGAGGTAGAGAAATCTTTTAAGGAAAAGATGCAAAGTTTGATAGGGAGTTTGCCTTCCGATGCAGAGGAAAGCAGAAAATTGATCCATAATGAATTGGACAAAATCCAATCAATTACGACAAAGCTGGACATTGGTTTTGCGAAGGAGTTGTACAAAAGCCTAAGGTCATTTTCGAAACATGTGTCCCGAGAAAAGGATGTAACTAT
>JBPCUG010000480.1:0-8078 GCA_051011275.1 Cyclobacteriaceae bacterium
GTACCGGAGCATGAGCCCAATAGCGATAGTACATGGTTTGGCGCCAGTCTTCAGGAGTTTGGCCAGCCACATTTTTCCGAAAGCTTCGGCCTTGGGTAAAAGATGGATTATCAATGCCGGCGTAGTCTGCAAACAAAGATGGAAAGTCAATATTCAAAATAATATCATCGATTCTACTACCTCCTTGGATCTCCTTGGGATAGCGTATCACAAAAGGCATGCGCAACGATTCTTCATAGATCATTCGCTTGTCAAAAAAGCCATGTTCTCCCAGGAAATACCCTTGGTCGGCAGTATAGATCACTACAGTATTTTCTGCCAGCCCACTAGCTTCCAAATAATCAAGTAGTCGACCAATATTGTCATCAATGGCGGCACCACAACGCATAAAATCCTTGACAAACTTCTGGTAGATCTTTTTTCTCGCCTGTAAACTATCAAGTCCTTCCAGCGAAAATGGCATACCAGGATATCTGGTCCACCATTCATCAGGTTTGGCCGTAGCCTGCTCCCACCGCCACCCAAGGTTTTCCAGTTTTTGACCAATAAAACTGCGCCCGGTAGTTTCAGGACTAAAGTCGTAGAGAGAAGCTGGCTCCGGGATGTCTTGATCTATATAGAGGTCTTTATGTCTTTCCGGATAATCAAAAGGTTCGTGAGTAGCCTTAAAATGGGTCATTAGGAAAAATGGTTTTGCCGAATCTCTTTCCTCTAACCACTCCAAAGAAAAATCGGTGATCACATCAGAAGAGAAACCTGGGAACTCTTTACCCCCTTTATTGCGGTCTTCCCAATTATCAACTGTCTTGAGAATCGGATTTTGATATCTGCCTTGGCCTGGTAATACCATAAAGTGGTCGAACCCAGCCGGCTGCTTCTTCAAATGCCACTTGCCAATAATAGCCGTGTGATAGCCATTATTTTGCAGCACTTTGGCAATATTCATACTGTCGGGCTCCAGCGCCTCTACTAAAGTATAAACACCATTTCGGTGGCTATATTGACCAGTTAAGATAGAAGCCCGACTAGGTACACAGATTGAATTGGTACAGAAGACATTGTTCAATACCGCGCCTTGGCCACCCAATCTTTTGATATTTTCGTTTTTTACATAGTCCTTACGAATACCTCCATAGATACCCCATGACTGAGAAGTATGATCATCGGACATAATGAATAGGATATTGGGCTTTGGTGTTTCCTCCGGCTCATCAGCATTTTTAGAGGTGCAATTGATCAAGCTGCAAATGAGAAATCCTAATAATATTTTTGAAATGCATTTCATAGTTAAAAGAGTAATATCTAAAAACAATATAGGAATTTCCGAAAACAAGGATTAAAGCGGCCTGTTCAAAATAATTTGTATAAATTGATCACCTTAAAATTTAGCTTATAATGACATGATATTAAACAAACTTAAACGACTGGCTCTGGTAACAAGCTTTATTCTAGCTACCTTGATTTCTTGTACTCCGGAAAAGGAAAAACGGGTAGCCACAGCGCTTGACTTATCCGAGGTGAGTCTCATCCCTATTCCAGTCTCGGTTACTGCCGCGAATAGCTCCTTCTTAATTTCCAATGAGACTGGCATATACATCCAAAATATTGATCAGGAGCTCACCAAGATCGGGCAATATTTAGCCGATAAACTAAGTCCAGCTACTGGGTACGATCTGGAAGTAAAGGCAACCACCGATACACCCGTGCCAGGAAGCTTTTTGCTTAAGCTTGAGTCTGAAAATACAGAGTTAGGAGATGAAGGTTATCAGCTTGAAGTGACAGAAGACCTGGTGACACTCTCAGCCGTCAAACCTGCCGGCCTATTTCGAGGGATCCAAACTATAAGACAACTCTTGCCGGAAACAATTGAATTGTCATCGGTACAGGAAGGGCCTTGGGAGATCGCATCAGGAACTATTAGGGACTATCCGGCATATGGCTATCGGAGCGCCATGCTAGATGTTGCCAGGCACTTCTTTTCGGTAGAGGATGTCAAACGATATATAGATCTAGTGGCGGCCTATAAAATGAACAATCTGCACTTGCACCTTTCTGACGATCAAGGTTGGCGGATCGAGATCAAGTCCTGGCCTAACCTAACAGAATTTGGAGCCAAGAGTGAGGTAGGTGGCGGCGAAGGAGGTTTTTACACACAAGAACAATACGGGGAGTTAGTTGCCTATGCAGCGGATCGGTATATGACTATCGTACCAGAAATCGATATGCCAGGTCATACCAATGCAGCTCTTTCCTCCTACCCTGAACTAAATTGCGATGGGAAAGCCCCAGACGTTCATACTGGGATTGAAGTAGGTTTCAGTACTTTATGTACAGACAAGGAGATCACTTACCAATTTATCGATGATGTATTCCGTGAGTTAGCCGCCATTACGCCTGGTCCATACCTTCATATTGGAGGGGACGAATCGGATGCCACTCCTTTAAAAGATTATATCCCATTTGTGAATCGTGTGCAAGAAATTGTAACTTCTCATGGCAAAAGGATAATGGGCTGGGATGAGGTGGCCATGTCCACACTACAACCTAATGCTGTTGCTCAATATTGGAAATTCCCAGAAAACGCTGAAAAAGCTGTTGAACAGGGAGCCCAACTATTGATATCTCCCGCCAATGAAGCCTATCTGGACATGTCTTATGATTCGACTAGTCATCTAGGCCTGCACTGGGCTGCTTACATAGAGGTAGACAGCGCATATACCTGGGATCCGCTCACCACCGTTCCTGGAATCTCCAAAGAGGATATTCTGGGTATTGAAGCACCTCTGTGGTCAGAAACCACCACTAATATGGACGAACTCGAATGGTTGGTTTTTCCCCGACTTCCCGGGCACGCGGAAATAGGATGGTCTCCTACTTCGCACAGAAACTGGGAAGATTATAAAGTGCGGCTGGGAAGGCAAGGGCCAAGAATGGAAGCCATGGGAATAGACTTCTATCGCTCGAAGCTAGTCCCTTGGATTGAATAGTATTACTATCTGGTAGTAAGTATTTAGTATCAAGTACATTGGTTCCAAACTAGTAATGGATTTACCTAAGGCTTTATGGCGTCCTTCAGAGGACTTTATCGGTCAATCCAATCTCAAGAAGTTTGAAGATTGGCTGCGCAATAATAAAGGTTTGTCTTTTGAGAATTACGAGGCTTTATGGCGATGGTCAACTGAAAATGTAGCCGAGTTCTGGGAAAGTATTTGGGAGTATTTTGAGGTTAAAGCTGACCAGAAGTACCATACTGTGCTTTCCGGAGAAATGCCTGAAGTCCAATGGTTTGAAGGTGCCACCTTAAACTATGCCGAGCATCTATTCCGACATAAAAGTAATGATCGTCCGGCGTTGATATTTAGATCTGAAAGGGCAGACACAAGGCAAATAAGTTGGAAGGAGTTGGAACAGAATGCCGTTGCACTAAAGCAATATCTGTTGGCCAACGACATTGGCCGCGGTGACCGAGTGGCTGCCTATCTTCCCAATATTCCAGATGCCATCATCTCCGTTATTGCTGTTAACTCTTTAGGTGCCATTTGGTCCTGCTGTTCCCCTGACTTTGGTGTAAATACAGTAATTGATCGCCTCTCACAAATTGAGCCGAAGCTCTTGATTGCTACGGACGGTTACCAATACAATGGCAAGGCCTATTCCCGTATCGAGGAAGTAAAAAAGATCAGATCGCAAATTGGCAGTATCAAGAATCAGGTTCTGATTCCCTATTTGGACCCATCTGCCAAACTTAATGAGACCGGCGTTATTACCTGGGAAGAACTAATGCAGCAATTTTCCAAAGAAGATGCGCTGACCTTTACTCCAGTTGATTTCAGTCATCCGATTTGGGTGTTGTACTCTTCAGGTACTACCGGTATACCCAAAGCAATTACTCATTCACATGGTGGCGTATTGTTGGAACATCTTAAATACATGGCCTTTCACAATGATGTCCATCGGGGTGAAAACTTCTTCTGGTATACTACTACCGGTTGGATGATGTGGAATTTTCTTCAGGCAAGCATGCTAGTGGGAGCTACTCCGGTTTTATTCGACGGTAGTCCGGGGTTTCCAAACCTAGATGTGCTATGGCAATTGAGTCAAGACCTTCCTATTCATCATTTTGGCACCAGCGCGCCATATCTTACTGCTTGCATGAAACAGAAATTGCAGCCAGGAGAAAACTTCGATCTGTCGACTTTACGATCGCTTGGTTCAACGGGCGCTCCTCTTCCACCAGAAGCGTTTAATTGGATCTATCAAAGTGTCTCAAAAGAGGTTTGGCTTTGTTCCATGAGTGGCGGTACCGATGTATGCACCGCCTTTGTTGGCGGCTGTCCTAGCAAACCGGTTTACAAAGGCCTTATTCAATGTCGAGGCTTGGGGTGCGCTATGAAAGCATACGATGAAGATGGGAAAAGTATGACAGGTAGCGTAGGCGAAATGGTGATAGAGCAACCAATGCCTTGTATGCCTATTTATTTTTGGAATGACAGTGAAAACCAACGGTACAAGGCCAGCTATTTCGAGCGATTCCCCAAAGTTTGGCGTCATGGTGACTGGATCAACATCTACGAGGATGGCTCTTTAATGATACAAGGAAGGTCAGACGCCACGTTAAATCGCAAAGGGATCCGGATCGGTACTGCTGAGATCTATTCCGTGCTTGATGGGATTCCAGGCATCAAAGATAGCTTGGTGCTAAATTTGGAAAAATCTGGCGGTGATGATATAATGCCACTTTTTGTGGTATGTGATTCCGGAGTTTCCCTGACTGTTGAATTGAAAGAAAAAATAAATCAAGCCCTAAAGATACAATGCTCACCCCGGCATGTTCCGGATCTAATTATCCAAGCTCCTGATATACCTTATACCTTAAGCGGCAAAAAGATGGAAGTGCCAGCCAAGAAAGTACTGCTAGGCATGAATGTTTCAAAAACCATGAACAAGGATGCGGTTAGGAATCCCCAAGCATTTGAATTTCTAGTAGGTTTTGCAACTAGATTCAGAGACCAGTACCTCTAGGCAAGATACCATGCCGGAAAATATTTCATAACGCAAACCTAGAATCCGTTTATTATATATCGTCATTGCTGGCGAAACGCAGTGAAGACCAGGAATCCCCTTAATAGTTTGTACCCAACCGTAAGAAGATTCCGGCTCGAAGCTACGAAATAGCCAATGCTTAATTTCGCCATATACTTAACGACGCTTTTAGGCTTAAAATTGAAATACCGGAATGACAAGCTTTATTATTACTTGGGCTCTCCCTCAAACTTTCGGGACCAGTATCCTTCTATGCTGAAGAATATTAAATCTTGAGAACATAGGAAGCGATCCCGGCCGGAATGACGAAACTAAACTACAAAGTACCTCTCAATTCTTGCTCTCTCTCAATAGCTTCGAAAAGGGCTTTAAAGTTACCCTTGCCGAAAGATGTTGCTCCCTTTCTTTGAATGATCTCAAAAAACATGGTAGGTCTTGGATTTACAGTTTTGGTGAAGATCTGCAACAGATATCCCTCCTCATCGCGATCTACTAATATTCCCAACTCCTGTAGCGCTTCGATTTTTTCGTCGATCTCCCCTACTCGGTTTGTAAGCTCCTGATAATAGGTATGAGGAATATTCAGAAATTCAACACCACGATCTCGTAGCTTAGTTACCGTATCGATTATATTGTCTGTGGCCACTGCAACGTGTTGTACGCCGGCACCTTCATAAAAGTCCAGATATTCATCGACTTGCGATTTTTTTAATCCTGCAGCTGGCTCATTGATGGGAAATTTAATCCGGCCATTGCCATTGCTCATCACTTTACTCATCAGAGCAGTATACTCGGTTGAAATGTCTTTATCATCAAAGGAAAGGATTTGGGTAAAGCCCATTACTTTTTCGTAGAAATCCACCCATTTGTTCATATCGCCTAGTCCCACATTGCCTACCATATGATCAACATGTTTTAGTCCAACGGAGGTTGGACTAAAATGAGTTTCCCATTTCCTGTATCCAGGTAAAAAGATACCATTGTAATTTTTACGTTCCACGAATATATGAACCACTTCACCGTAGGTATAAATTCCCGATCGCACTACCTCGCCATTTTCATCCTTTTCATTCTTAGGCTCCATATAAGATCTGGCACCTCGTTTTATGGCTTCCTCATAGGCGTATGTAGCATCGTCAACCCATAGAGCGATCTCCTTTACTCCATCGCCATGGTCATCTATATGTTTCCCTACAATTGTTTTGCTATGCAAAGGTGAAGTAAGTATTAACCTGATCTTATCCTGAGCTACTACATAAGATTCCCGATCCGTTAAACCTGTTTCTAAACCCGCATAAGCCAACGACTGAAAGCCAAAAGCTGACTTGTAGAAATAAGCAGCTTGCTTGGCATTACTTACGTAAAGTTCGAGATAGTCAGTTCCATTAATGGGCATGAAATCGGTCTTGTTTTCTTTGGAGGATTTGGAAGCTAAAATGGACATATGCGATGCGATTCTTTTTCTACATAAAATTAATTAATCTGTACTAGATTTGTTTTTATATTATAGAATAGTAGAGATTTTTGGAATTCTATTCTTCAATGTAATTCAAATTAAGTAATTAATTCTATTATTGTAACTTTAAGCTTTATTACAAGAAATTTATTCTTTTTACACAATCCACAGTTCTATGACTTCTTTCGATAAAGTCGACTTAAACATTCTAGCCCTTTTACAAGAGAACTCCCGATATACTATAAAGGAAATGGCTCAGCGGTTAAACCTCTCCACAACTCCGGTTTTCGAACGGATCAAGCGATTGGAAAAGCAAGGAATTATTCAAAAGTATATAGCAGTTCTGGACCCAGGCAAGTTAGGAAAGAAACTTAGAGCATTTGTGCACATTTCCCTTAAAGAACACTCGAAAAAAGCAGTAGATGCCTTTGTCGATAAAGTAGTCAGCTACCCGGAAGTAATGGAGTGCTACCACGTAACCGGTGACTCGGATTTTCTGTTAAATGTAATGGTTGAGGATATAGAAAGATACAACCATTTTGTGGTCAATAAACTTTCTATTGTGCCTAACATTGGGAAGCTGGAAACCCAGTTTTCACTTTCGGTCCGGAAAAAGACACAGGCCTATCATTTGGAATAGCTACTTTACGCCAAGTACTTCTTTTGATATGTGCATGGTTACCAAAACATGTGGCATATCCACCACTTCGGCAATCTTCAGGTCACCAGCAAAAGAGCACAACATATACGCTTCTGACTTTTCCAGCTGATGTTCTGCCATCAAATAATCTATCATATACTGAACTGCCTTTTTTGCCGCTATATCGATGGTGGTGCCAAAAGCTGTTACGGCATAATAGTCATCAGTCTCATACTGTGGTTCTTTAATGGGATTGGCTCCTTTGAGCAAGTTGAGTTCCACTATAAATCGCATTGGTGCTTCTATGGCGGTACCGCTCACTTCTCCTAATCCCTGTACTACGTGTGCATCTCCCAATGAAAACAACGCGCCAACTACAAACACCGGAAGATACACCGTTGTGCCTTCAGTAATATTTGGATCATCCATATTGCCGCCGTTGGCTCTGGGTGGTATGGTATTGAGCAATGAATCTGTGTCTGGAGCGACTCCTATCACTCCGGCAAATGGTTTTAGTGGTAGTTTAATCTTATCATTGAAGGCCACTGTCTGTGAAATGGTGTCAATAACAAAAGTTCTATAAACACGTTGAGGAAACTCGGAAGCTAAAAAGCCAAAGCCTGGTATAATAGCAGCCCAACCCCAACCCAAGGTCTCAATTTTGTGAAACCTAACCGCTAAGATATCTCCGGGCGCCGCTCCTTCTACAAATACCGGCCCGGTAAGAGGATGAATGGGATCGAAACTAATGTTAACCAGCGCTATAGTATCACTGTCCTGGGTCAACTGCTGATCCGAAGCTTCTTCCGTAAACATTTCGATCACCGACCCACTTGGGACAGTCAGTACCGGCGGTATCGTACGACTAAATTTATTGTGGGTCTGATCTTTGGTTAATGAATATTGTGGCTCGGGGATAGCATCTACTTGACTCATCTG
>JBPCUG010000481.1:0-2877 GCA_051011275.1 Cyclobacteriaceae bacterium
GGCACATACACATAAGCTAGTTTCCCACCGGATAGCTCCGCTACTTTCTTACGGTTGTTTTCGATCCAATCCCAGTTTCTCAATTGCGACTCACTATCTACCGGCTTAACCAATATTTCCTTGGCCCCGGTGGTTGCTGGTTTGTTGTTAACCAGCAGCATAGTTGTTCGGCCGCTGGTGTGCTCAAAAAGACTATATGGATTCGTTGGTGCTTTTAGAGACTGACCGTTTACAGCCAACAGATAGTCTCCTTCTTTTACCTCTAGGCCCGGTTGATGCAAAGGTGCTTTCACTTCTGGGTTCCAGCTTTCTCCGGTATAAATTTTCCCAATCTTGTAAAAGCCATTTTCTTCTACCAGGTCGCAACCCAACAAGCCGATGGGGACCATGTCAATGTCTGGCATATCGCCTCCAGCCACATAAGAGTGTCCAATGGAAACTTCGCCACTCATAATATCCACAACATAATTTAAATCAGTACGATGACGAACATGGGCTATCCAGGGAGCGTACCAGCTATATATATCATCCCAGGGAGCGCCGTGGACATTATTGACATACAGAAAATCTCTCATGTACCGCCAACCCTCACGGAATATTTGATGGTACTCTGCAGTTGGATCAACTTTAATTTTCACATCCATGGTCAAAGGATCCTGGCTATCCGGCTTGCTATCAGTCTCGACAAGATACCAGGCTTCGCCCTTTTTGTATATCATATGCTCACCGTTGGCTGAGGTGGCAGTATTTTGTACCTCAGTGGCAAACTCTATAGCTTCCAGTTCTTTCAAGTCATATTTGTGAAGAGTGGCTCCTTTCTGATTGGGCACAAACTCAGTAATGAATACATTATCCTCTTTCCCAGCCAGCAAACCTCCATAATTTCTTGGTGGAAGGTCAATAGGAATAGTACGTTGAAACAATCCTTCCTTTTCGATATTTACCACTACTAAGGAATCTTCTTCGGATTTGCCTTTTTTGTCCTTCTTTGAGTTGCCTTTCTTATCATGTTCTTCCTTCTCAATGTCCTCTTCGTCGCTTTTCGGCATTTTAGGTGATTTTTCTTTGTCGCTTAATACCAAACAATACAAACTTCTATGTACATCAGGGTCATAGGAGCTCATGTCCAACCATCCTGAGTTAAGTCCGTAATTAGTGCTGGCAAGAAAGTAAAGATACTTACCACCTTGATCCCACACAGGGGTGATCACATCTGCTAGGCCATCTGTCAACTGGACGTTTTCACCAGATTCAATGTTATAGGCAAAAGCTGCTTTGAAGTGGCTTTCCAACTGACGAGCATAGGCAATCCACTTGCTGTCCGGAGACCAAACAGGATTCATAGCTCTATTGGGATGGGCATATCTGTCTGTGTCTACTTTTTTAGCCCCTCCGCTGGCTACAGCCACATACCAAATATTGTAATCAGTGTCTGTATATGCGATATACTTGCCGTCTGGTGACCAGTTTGGAGTAAAATAAAATGAAGGATTTGGAAGAGCAAAGGTTTTGGCGCGTTGCCCCTCTTGATCTGAAACATTCAATTGATATTCACCGCTTTTATCTGAAAACCAGGCAATCTTATCACCCTTGGGTGACCAAACAGGATAACGGTCAGCTACCCCTGGAGAATTGGTCAGATTACGCCAGCTTCCATTTTCCTTGGGAATAGTTAAGATCTCACCACGGTAATCGAAAATTACACGCTTCCCGTTTGGAGAGATCCGCACATTTTGTAGTTGATTAGCTTTCACATTTTCCCAACGGGCCCTGGCAAAATTCATATCCCCTTGAACTCTGATTTCCAGCTGCTCGGTTGTCTCTTTGACTGGGTCAAGAAAATGGAGGTAACCCCCATGCTCATAAACAATCCCATCAGGTCCAGCATCAAGGCTCTTTACATCGTACTTTTTATGAAAGGTAAGCTGTTTCTCAGCTTTGGTGGCTGGATCAAACATCCATATGTTACTAGCATAATCTCGCTCCGATAAATAGTAAACTTGGTTTTGAAACCACACCGGATCCAAGTGCCTTTCTTTGGTTGGCTGGGGTGTCCTGATCAAGGCTTTGTTCTCCAGATCAGTTATCCATATGGGCATTGCCTGACCACCTCTATAATTGCGCCATTCCGGATCCCAAAAAGTAATCGGTACATACGCTACCTGTTTCCCGTCCTGAGATATCTCGCCAAAAGCAGCTCTGGGAATATCCAATGCAATGGGTAAACCTCCTTCAATGGAAACAGTATAGAATTTATTGGTTTGTGTGGGATGTGCTGATCTGCCAGAGCGAAAAAGTACTTTTCCTTCTGGTGTCCAACCTTGCACAAAATCGCCACCCGGATGCCAGGTTAACCGCTTAGGAGACCCGCCACTAGCTGGTATTACATATACATCCGTATTTCCACCGTATTGAGCAGTAAAAGCTATCCACATTTCATCCGGCGAAAAATGTGGAAGAGATTCATAACCTTCATTGCTGGTTAGCCTAATTGCATCGCCACCCGTCCTTTCTACTTTCCAAAGGTCATTAGCGTACACAAATACAATATGGCTGGAAGAAACCGTTGGCTGTCGAAGCAGCTGTGTGCCCTGGCCAACGACTGTTGTACCGGACAGGAATAAAGCAATACCAAGTAATATTAGTCTATTCATGGTTATCAATGTGTTAGGTCTTGAAAGGGAAATCTAGGAAAATTTGGGGAATATTCTGCTTAATCGTAAGCAGGAATCAGCGAAGTAAATATTTGTAGATTAATATAAATAAAAGTCAAAGACCATTTTCTCCATGCATTTAAAGTGTCCCTTCGGGCAACGAGAAAATCCATTCCCAGAGCATGGTCGGCAATTCAACTTATTGTTCTCCAAAACAGTAAAC
>JBPCUG010000482.1:0-3905 GCA_051011275.1 Cyclobacteriaceae bacterium
ATCTAGATGCAGTACAAGTAAGCTTTATTGCAGATAAGAATCAGGAACTACTTACTTTCCAACAAGACAAGTTAGATTTTATGACTGGTATTGAGGCCAGCTCGGTAGATGCAATCTTGGATGAAGACGGAAAGTTAAAACCAGAGTTGGCCGGTAAATTTGTGGTACAGAAGCAACCCTACTTGAACACACAATATATTGGGTTTCAGATGGACCATGCAGACGAAGGGCATCCTTTTGCTGATAAGCGTGTTCGTCAGGCTTTGAATTACGCCATTGATCGTGAGGAAATGGTATCATATTTATTGAATAACCTGGGCACTCCGGGGACAGCTGGAATTATTCCCCCGGCTGCTGCGGCATTTGATGCTGAGAAGGTAGTTGGTTATAGCTATGATCCAAAGAAAGCCTCAATATTGCTCAAGGAAGCAGGTTTTGGTGAAGGAAAAGAATTCCCTCAAACCAAGTTGTATACTACCATCCACTCTAAACCTTTTGTTGAGTATTTGCAAAAACAATGGGCAGAAGTAGGTATCAATGTGGAAATAGTAATTAATCCTGTACCAAATCATCAAGAATTGATCGACAATGGAAAAGTAGACTTTTTTAGAGCCTCCTGGCAGGGTGACTATCCAGATGCTGAAAACTATTTGGCAATGTTCTATAGTAAGAACATTTCCCCAGCAGGTCCAAATAAAACGCATTTCCGAAATGACACTTTTGACCAGCTTTATGAAGCAGCTCGTCAAGAACAAGATGGATTCAAAAGGTTTGATATTTATCAGGAAATGGATAAGATCCTGATCGAGGAAGCTCCGATGATCGTTTTGTTTTACGATGAGGTTTTGAGACTTACTCAAAATGACGTGGTTGGACTGGATCCTAATCCAATGAACGTACTCAAGCTGGAACGAGCAGATTTTAAAACCAAGGAAGACCTGAACCAATTAGGAGAATAGGCTTCATACCAGCAAGATTTTTAAAAACCGTTTCCTTCCAGGAAGCGGTTTTTTTTTGTTAGCAGACTAAAAGACCAACTTGATGGAAGTTGAAAGTTCGTTTGCCAAGCCGGATAGGTCACTTCGGCCTACTTCTTGGTTTTCTTCTTCTTTTTAACTTGCTGTGTCTTTTGTTGCTCCGCGGCTCGCATGGCCTCTTCGATTCTGGCAGCAAACTTTGATTTCTTTTTGTGCTTATTTTTCAGCTTGTTTTCCTCCATGATCCTCTTGATCTTTTCATCGTCGATGAAGTATTTTTTGATCACCATTTGTTGACCCCAGTTGACCATGTTAAGAATGAAGTAATAAAAGGTAAGCGCCGAGGCAAAGCTATTAAAGATAAAGATCATCATGATGGGCATGAAATATTGCATCGTTTTCATGGGTCCCTGTACCGTGGTCATTTGTGCATTAGCCAAAGTATATAGTAGAGTAGACCCAGCCATCAATAAAGTAAACAAACTTACGTGATCTCCATAGAACGGTACCTCAAATGGCAAACTTAATATGGAGTCATAGGTTGATAAATCGTGCGCCCACAAAAACCCTTCTTGTCTCAGCTCAATTGAATTGGGAAAGAAATTGAACATAGCGAAAAGAATAGGCATCTGCAACAGCATAGGTATACATCCACTCAGCGGATTTACCCCGGCTTTACGATACAATGCCATCTGATCTGCTTGCGCTTTTTGCATGTCTCCCTCATGCTTGGCTTTAATGGCGTCCAACTCGGGTTTTAGCACCTTCATTTTGGCCATTGAATGGTAACTCTTATAAGAAATAGGAGAGAGAATGATCTTAATGAAGAAAGCAAGAATGATAATGATCACCCCATAGTTCGCTACGTACTTTTCTAAAAAGCTAAATATGGGAATGATAAAGTACTTGTTGATCCAGCCAAATATTGCCCAGCCTAAATATACATTACGACTGAAATCTGGGGCAACTTTTTTCAATACCTGATACTTGTTTGGACCAAAATAGTAGGTCATATCATGTGGCTGATCTTTTACTTCAGCCATATTCATGGACAAAGCGATGCTATCGGTCTTCAGAACTACGGTATCGGACTCGACCACTTCTTGAGTGAATGTTCCTTGATTAAAAGATCCGGCAGCTATTACTCCACTGACAAAGAACTTTTGCTTCATTGTCACCCATTTCATTGGTTGGGTTATGGTTTCTTGGAGGCCCTCCAGAGAATTATCGCCTAGATCTTCAAAAGTTCCATCTGATAGATAGTAGTTAATCGAGGCATTGTTCCTGGAGTCTTTCAGCTCCTGTTCAAATTTTTTCAAATGGTTACGCCAATGAAATGAAAGGGGAGCATCTGTAACCAATCCGTCTGCTTGACTTAAATCAAGGTCATAGGCTACCTGGAACCCTTGGCCGGCAATTCGATATTTTTGTATTACACTTTGGCCATTCTCCAATGGAAGTTCGAAAACCACCTCGAAAGTATCTGTTGGAGCTATTGTTTGGTTGGTTGCTGTGGTTTGAAAGTGCAGCTCTGAGAGATCAACCGGTTTATTTACAGTTGGTAATCTGAGAGAAATAGCATTCGTAGACTGGTCGAAAAGTATTAAGGGTTTCTGATCAAAGGTTTTGTAACTTTTTAGCTCAGCTTGAACAGGGACGCCTCCCTTGGTGCTGAAGGTGATGATCATGTCTTCATTTTCAACCACAATCTCCTGGGCCGAACCACTCAAAGCAGAGGCAAAGCTTCCGTATGCTTCTTGTAGTTGCTTTTCCTTGACCGAGTCCGGTATTTGAGGGTCGGATTGTACCTCCGGGGTAACTGGAGCTGCTTCTATAGGAGTTGGCGTTGTTTCAGTTACCTGCTCGGTAGTTCCAGCCGGAGTCTGCTGATCTTGTGGTTCATCGTTGAATAGGTACATGTAGCCTATAAGCAACAACGATATTAACACTAAACCTATAACTTGGTTTTTATCCATCTGAAGAAGAAGGTAATCTAATTTTGGGTTTTGGTTTTTTTATACTCTTGGGCCGCTTTCACAAATCTTACAAACAACTTTTGGGGATTCAGTACCGTACTCTTGAGTTCTGGATGATACTGTGTCCCTAGAAACCAGGGGTGATCTTTTAACTCCATGATCTCTACCAGTTTAGTTTCAGGGTTTTTCCCTGAAGCAATCATACCGGCCTTTTCAAACTGACGAAGATACTTATTATTGAATTCATATCGATGGCGATGACGCTCTGAGATTTTAAGTTTCCCATAAGCTTGATAGGCTTTTGTTCCTTTTTTAATGTGACAATCGTAGGCTCCAAGTCTCATAGTCCCTCCCATCATTGTGATCTTTTTCTGATCCTCCATCAGATCAATCACAGGATGAGTAGGGTTGGTTTGCATTTCAGTAGAGGCTGCACCCTTCATTTTCAATACATTACGAGCAAACTCAATTACTGCACATTGCAAACCCAAACAGATGCCAAAGAAGGGGATCTTAATTTCTCTGGCTACCTTTGCGGCGGCAATTTTACCCATTATACCCCTTTCTCCAAATCCAGGTGCAACTAAAATACCATCTAAATGAGCAAGTTCTTTCTTCGCATTTTTAGAATTTAATTTCTCTGATGAGATATATTCGAGTTTTACTCCGCATTCATTTTGAGCTCCGGCATGAACAAACGACTCGGCAATTGACATATAAGCATCTGGAAGTTCTACGTATTTCCCTATCAAGCCAATGGTTACTTCGTCTGTAGGATTTTTATGCCTACTTAAAAAATCACGCCATCCGGAAATATTGGTAACCGACTTCGCAGGCAACTTCAACTTCGACAATACCCTTTGGTCAAGTTTTTCTTTGTGCATCAATAAGGGAACATCATAAATCGTCTGTGCATCTAAGGCCTCAATCACAGAGTTATACTGGACGTTGC
>JBPCUG010000483.1:0-6251 GCA_051011275.1 Cyclobacteriaceae bacterium
TGGTTTTGTTTCGTTTCTCCTAATTTTTTCTAAATTACCTTTCCATGACCAAAACCAATCGCAGAAGAAATTTCCTAAAACAAGCTGGCTTAGCTATTGGCGCTGGCTTGTTATCTAGCTGTGTTGCTAAACCAGTTTCCAATTTAAAAGGCAATATAAACCAAGTGATCGCTGCCTGGCCCTTTATGAATACCGGACCCAAGTGGTCACCTGAAACGTTCATACAGCAATCCCAGTCACTAGGAGTAGCAGGCGTTGAGCTTTATCCCGTAGAACATTGGGGACTACTAAAAAAACACGATCTAGTTTGTGCGGCTACCAAATCCCATACTTTTATTCGAGGTATGAACAACAAAAACCATCATTCCGAATGCTTCGAGGCCTTGGAAACAGCCATGGAAGCAACCTCGGCAGCAGGGTTTCCCAATGTGATGACCTTCACAGGCTTAGCTGATACCTCTAGTGCAGAAAATGGCAGCAAGGTTTCTCCCGAAGATGGAATGAAGAACTGCATTGAAGGTTATAAGAAGATGGCTCGCATTGCCGAGCAGAAAAACGTATCAATGATTCTGGAACCATTGAACTCCAAAGTAGCTGAAAATATGAAAGGACATCCTGGTTATCAAGGGGACCATATCGAATATTGCATGGAAATCGTGAAAGCGGTAAGTTCCCCAGGATTAAAACTGCTCTTTGATGTTTACCACATCCAGATCATGGATGGGGATATAATTAGCCATATTGAAAAGTACATTGAATACATCGGCCATGTACAGGTAGCAGGTGTTCCGGGTCGTGGGGAGATTGGTAAGCAGCAGGAACTTAATTACAAAGCTGTAATGAAATCGCTAGTAGCCAATGGCTATCAAGGTTATGTTGGACACGAATGGATCCCTACCGGTGATGCCATGACTGGTTTAAAAGAGGCAGTTGCTATTTGTGACGTTTAATAAACTATGCAAGGAAGGAAGAAGTATCATTCTTTTATGAAGCTCCCGCTGTGGATGGAGCTAAGGGGAAGAGAGTCAAACTGGGTGCAATCCATCTTTATCGCTTTCGTCCTCTGCGCCGCCTGCAGTCCTGAAAAGCAGGAAATTAAAGAAATCACAAAAACACCGGACAACCGCCCTAACATCATTTTCATTTTAGCTGATGATCTAGGCTGGAACGAAGTCGGCTTCAATAATGAAAATCTAAAACACACACCAAATATCGACAAGCTAAGGAGTGAAGGCCTTAGCTTAACTCAATTTTATGTTCACGCCGTATGTGCGCCTACTCGCACTGCCTTCTTAACCGGCCGCTACCCTTTTCGCACCTGGACCGACTGGCGTTCCGAGGACTTTGGCAAACCCAGTTATCTTAAAATGCTAGGCCTGGAGCTGACCAAAAATGAAGCCGGTGCGGAAACCAGAAGGATCCATGCACTGGCTACCGAAGAGAGGACCATCGCCGAAGCCTTGAAGGAAGCTGGCTACTTCACCGCCATCGCTGGTAAGTGGGGTTGTGGTGAGTGGTTGCCCGAACATTTGCCATTGGGCCAGGGCTTTATGCATCAATACGGCCATTACGCCTGGGGCATTGATTACAACAATTACACTATTCCACATAATGCGCCTGCTAGGTTTGCAGTATACGATTGGCATCGTAATCAAGAGCCGTTGCAGGAGCAAGGCTATAGCACTGATCTGATCGCTAATGAAGTGGTGCGACTGCTTGCCAATCATAAGGAGGAGCAAGGGGATAAACCGTTCTTTTACTACGTGCCTTTCAATGCCATACATGGACCGCTGGAAGACATCCCCCGCTATGTTGATGAATTGGGCAAGCGCTATGCCGCTTTAAAATGTTTCGATGAGGCAGTCGGTCGCATTGTTGCTGCCGTGGAGCAATACGGATACTTTGATAACACCCTAATCGTCTTTGCCAATGATAATGGTGCCATCCGTGATACTATGAATGCGCCCTACCGAGGCACCAAAAATACCAATTATGAGGGTGGGGTTCGTGCGCCATGCGTTTTGCGATGGCCAGGAACGATTGAGCCTGGGAGCAATAGCGACGCCATGATACACATCACTGACTTTTATAACACATTGATCTCCGTAGGCGGAGGTTCTTTGCAGCAGGAACAACCACTGGACGGTATGGATATGACCAATGTAATTCTTGAGGGAACAGAAAGCGAACGTGAGGAGATCATCTTTGAAGTGTCTCAAAGTGTTCGGCTACCAGCCATTAGACAAGGTGATTATAAATTGGTAGGGGAAGAACTCTATAATATTGTCGAGGATCCTGGTGAACAAAATGATTTGGCAGAGGCTAAATCTGAGTTAGTTAAAGCCCTAAAAAAACGAGTAGAAGAGGTCGGCCTGGAGCGACCGGAAATGCCGGACATTAGCCTGCTGATGACTCCCGCTCTGCCATGGATCTACGGACAGGAAGAAAATGCCAAAGCACCTCAATGGGTAAAAAACTTGGTCGATGAGGTACGAAAAACCCAACCCCAGGAATGGGCCGAAGGAACCACTCCCTGGCCTCAGGCCCCGAAGGATGGTAAGATTATCTATACTGGAGATGGAAGGTAGTGGGATTTGGTAAATAGCTTCTTAAGTTGATATATTGTATCATCAATAACTGACTCTTAGAAAATGAAAATGTCTCCAAGCAAACTACTCCTGCTCTCTTTCACAATCTTTTCCTGTTTCATTTTAGGTTGCACAAGCAAGACCCAGCAAACAGAATCCACGACACCACGAATAGCTGAAGCAAGTCTGGAAGAAGCCGGTCAATTACGACATGTGGTACTATTTAAATTTAAGGAAGACGCTGATCCGGCGGCCATAAAAAAAGTAGAGGAATCCTTTGCGGCACTTCCTGGCAAGATCCCGGAGATCAAGGATTTTGAGTGGGGGACCAACAATAGCCCCGAAGGTCATGACAAAGGATTTACACATTGTTTTATCCTCACCTTCGAAAGCGAGGAGGGCCGAGCAACATACTTGCCTCATCCTGATCATAAGGCTTTTGGTGCATTATTAGGTGATATTTTGGAGGATGTTACGGTGGTGGATTACTGGGTGAAGTAACCTATCGGCTTCCGCTAGGAGCTAGCTGTTCGGTGCAGCATCCTGTTCTACCTTAAATTTCATCAGTGCGCCAATTTGCTTGGCGCGATTTAGTGCTTCGTCCGCATTTTTGCCATTGAAGTTTTCTGCTAGAATGGCTTCCCAAAGTTTCAGCCATCTGTCAAAGTGCTCAGGCTTTAGCGGCTCCTTTTTATTTAGGGCGATATGCTTCAACATTGGGTTTCCTTTGTACTTTATGTTTCCCAATAAAATAGTCTCCCAGAAGTCGTACATAATGGGAATATGTTTGTCCCAATCCAGCTCCATTACCTCGGTAAAGAAAAAGCCAATCACATCGTCAACGATCATTCGTTTGTAGAATGCATCAACGAGTAATTCGATATCGTCTCTGGTTTGAATGTCTTTCAATATTTGATCTGTTAGATGATCAATAATCTTTACTTGATTAATTGAAGGTTTTCAATCTTGCTTCGAACCCAATCACTTTTGGTGGCTTTTTCCCTTTCCCCGGCTCAATTTTGTGGCCTTCGGATTGAACCATTTCTGATTGCTTTTCAGCGCCTCCCGGAAATTTTATATTAATGGATCCATCTGGCTTTAACACCCGCCAATACGCAGTAATTTTTTCTTTTTTTGTTGCTTTCTCTTCCTCAGCTGCCAATGCAATGTACTTTAAATAAACCCCTGTGGGGATGGCGGCCGTTACCTGCACCTTTTTTTCTTTAGCTAGCTTCTCTCTAATAATATCGTTAGTCAGCAGTTCACCTTTCTTGGTTTGGTTGATCAGTCGCTCAATATCTACTGCATTGGGAATGAGTATCCTACCCTTGCCCAATTTTTCCTCCCACTCAGGAGTGATCGTATGGATCTTCTCTTCAAATTCATTGACTTTTTCTCGCCAGGTTTTCTTTTTTGTCATGGTCTGCTTCATTTTTATCAATTGCACAAATTTTCAACTTTCCGTATGCTCGGCTATTTTCTTTCCCGCTGCGGCTGCCACAAAATTCCTTATGGCAGCTACTTCTTCCTGATTTAATTGTTGCCCAAAACTTGGCATGCCCTTAGCAAGAAAGGCGCCGTTTAATACAATCTCATCAAAAATGTCATAGGCACCCTGACTGATATAGCCAAGATCAGGCAGGACGCCCCCTGTGCCTCGGGCAATCGCGCCATGGCATTGGGCGCAATGCTCAATATAAAGGTCGCTCCCTTTCGCTAAGAAGGTCTCATCATTGTCATAGTCAAAATCGGCCAACTCTTTTGGAGGAGGCTTGGGATATTCCGGCCGGGGTGTGTCTCCGTTTAGCCTGAAGGTGTAAACCGTCCCAGGATATATGTAGTCTGTAAATTGATTGTTCATCCCCCTGGCTCCACCCCAACCTGCGGCTATAGAAACATATTGCTCTCCATCTATTTCAAAGGTCATAGGTGCGGCAATAATGCCGGTGCCTAATTCAAATTCCCATAACTTATCACTGTTTTCCGCATCATAGGCTACCAATCGCCCATCGGCAGTTCCCTGAAAGACCAGTCCGGTGGTGGTAGTCAAGACTCCACCATTCCACGCCGATTCATGAGAGACCCGCCAAACTTCTTCTTGTTTAACCGGATCCCAAGCCACCAGTCTGCCTTGTGGCAATGGCTTGGGGCCCAAAGTATCTATAAGTGGTGCTTGATTAGGATTACGACCCAGGGCCCCATTGAATTGACCTGGCTTAAACTCCCAATCGGGATTGTTTCCATAGGTCATAGAGAGTTCTCTGGCCGGGAAATAGACCAATCCAGTATTCTGGTTGTAAGCCATGGGTTGCCAATTATGCCCTCCATAAATGCTAGGGAAAATTTCAGCATCCTGATCGGTATACCGGGCAAAAGGTGTTTCCAACGGGCGGCCGGTTTCTGGATCGATTGAGCTGGCCCAGTTTACATAAACATATGGTTCAGCGGAAATAAAATCTCCATTGGTACGATCCAGCACATAGAAAAATCCGTTCTTCGGTGCTTGCATCAACACTTTTCTTAATTGACCTTCAATTTCCAGATCAGCTAAAATGATATGCTGAGTGGCAGTGTAGTCCCAGGTATCACCCGGAGTAGTTTGGTAATACCAAACCAGTTCACCATTATCAGGATTCAAAGCCACGACAGATGAAAGGTACAGATTATCACCACCACCGGGGCTGCGATGCATTCGGTTCCAAGGTGCACCATTGCCAACGCCTACATACAACAGGTTGAGCTCCGGGTCAAAAGCCATAGCGTCCCAAGCCGTTCCTCCTCCGCCATATTTCCACCATTCACCAGTCCATGTTTTGGCGGCCTCTTCCAAAGCCTTTGACTCAAAAGGCAATGTGGGATCTCCTGGGACGGTATGAAATCGCCATTTTTGCTTGCCGGTTAATGCATCATAGGCGGTTACATATCCCCTAACGCCATACTCGGCCCCTCCATTGCCGATAATCACTTGGCCATTGATCACTCGGGGTGCCCCGGTGATTGTATATGGATAGGATTTATCCACGGTAAGCACCTCCCATGCTGGCTCTCCCGTGGCGGCATTCAATGCAATCAAACGGCCATCCAGTGCGCCAAGAAAAACCAGTCCTCGATAAAGCGCTACCCCACGGTTGACCACGTCGCAACAAGCGTTCTTTCCGTTCTCTTTTGGTACTTCCGGGTCGTATCTCCAAATCAGCTGACCGCTAAGTGCATCAATGGCAAATACCAAACTCCAGGGACCGGTCACATACATAATGCCGTCGACCACCAGTGGGGTTGCTTCGATACCCCTTTTAGTTCCTAAATTTACACTCCAAGCCAGCCCAAGTTGATCAATATTTGATTTGGTGACCTGGCTTAAAGGACTGAAGCGGTCCTCCTGATAGTTTCTTCCGTAAGTCAGCCAGTCTCCTGTTAAGTCAGCATTCAGTAATCGATCATCATCTACTAGCAGGGTCACGGATTGAATATGCTCCGGCGTTCCCGGAATATAATTTTGATCACACCCGGAAAATATTAAGCAGGCAAAGATGAGAAATGAATCTTGGGCAATGATTTTCATGGTCGGCGTCATAGAGCAATATACTTAATTTCGATGCTCCTACAGGCTTGTCTCAGTCTGGTTTACTTACTATGATGCATCGCTACCTCCTCCTTGGTTAG
>JBPCUG010000484.1:0-2642 GCA_051011275.1 Cyclobacteriaceae bacterium
TTGCAGCACTTAAAAAGCATTTGCTGACCTCTCTAGAAAGAACTCATGCAATCCTCGACAAGGACGACGAAAACATTGAGGGTATCTTTTTTGCTATGGCTATTAACAGTTGGCTGGCCCAGTTTTATGACGAGGACGGGAGCACATTTAAAGCCCTGGGTTCAGCAAAAAGAGCTTATACTTTTATGAAGAAGGGGTTTGATCTTACTGATAAAAGTCCGGAGTTCTATTTTTCTACAGGATTGTATAATTCCTACCGAGTGCAATATCCTGAGTCCAACCCTGTCTATAAACCATTTATGTGGTTCTTTCGATCAGGAGACAAGGCACTTGGCATTAAACAGCTTAAAATTGCCAGCCAGCGGGCACTTTTCACAAAATCCGAGGCAGCCATGTATTTGGCGCATTTATTTCTGCGCTACGAAAAGGATCCTATTTCTGCACTGACCTACTCACGATCATTGATCAATAATTTTCCTAAGAATCCGGTGTTCAAGGTTAATCACGTGGAGGCCCTTTTGGAAGCCAAACGCTATGCAGATGCTCAATCCATAATTGAAAACCTGCTAAGGCTTCCGCAACCTTTCTTTCGCATGTCAGCTGAGATCTTTCACGGAATGTATTTGGAGAAACATCTCAAAGACCTTACAAAAGCAAAAGCATTCTATTTAAAAGGTATTGAAACTGGCACCTCCTTAGGGGATAAGGCCGAGAATAGATTGAGTTTTGCTTATGCGGGTTTGGCTCGTATTTCCCATAAGGAAGGGGATCAAGATCAAGCACTAACTTACTATAAAAAGGCCTCCAAGCTGGCCCAATATCGGACTATTAAGGAAGAAGCCAAGGCCTACCAAAATGCAAACTAATGCCATATCAATCCATTGATAGTTACCTCACCTTATCAATGGCTTCTGAAGGGAGCTACAAGGAAAAAGGGAGTAAGTTTTTGGCTTTTGCTTTTCCTGTAAATACAACGGAAGATATTGAGGAACATCTGAGTGAACTTAGGAAAAAGCATCACGATGCACGTCATCATTGCTATGCCTATATCTTGGGGCCAGAAGCAGAACAGTATCGGGCTAATGACGATGGTGAACCCAAGCACTCGGCCGGAGACCCCATCCTAGGACAGCTTAGATCGAAGAACTTAACAAATACATTAATAGTAGTGGTGCGCTACTTTGGTGGAACCAAGCTAGGTATCAGCGGGTTGATCAACGCATACAAATGCGCTGCCATTGATGCGATTGATAACAACCGCATTGTCGAAAGGGTGCTTACTGAAACAGTGGCCTTAAAGTATAGCTATGAACAAACCAATAAGGTTATGAGGTGGGTCAAAGAATATCAGGTGGCAATTCTTAATCAGACATTTCGTGCAGAATGTGAGCTAGAAGTTGCGGTAAACAAAAGTGTAAAACATCGTGCTTTGAAAGCTTTGGACTCTGAACAGGGAATTGAAATTGTGGGGTAACCGGCAAAAGATCTATGACTTGATTATCCCCTCTCCTTTCCCATGTCTTGTTTCTCATTGCGCCACCATGCGGTAGCTAATCTGGCCAATTGAACCATCCATTTTAAGACCGGTTTGAAGCTGATCAATATGATAAGTATCCCCAACAAGAAGAAAAAAATATATCCCATGTCGCCAATCCAGGGAGTTCCGGCATAGGTTACTTCAGGTAATGCATATAGGATCAAGATCAATGCGAATCTCACAGTTTTAATTTAGCCACTTCCGAGCAAAGTCCCTAATGCAGTGTGAACAATTAAGCAGAGTACGATTTCCAATAGCCAGTCCTTCTCTCGATTGGTCATTCACTTATTCCATCATTGAATAAACCCCTGGTACAACAACTTCTGATATATCTCCAAACATACCCAAGCATCAGTAGCTGCATAACGCAGTTGTTGCTCGGTCAGCTGATCACGTTCCCAATTAGTAGTTTGCTGAGACTTGGAGATACGAAAACCAAGAAAAATAGCAGTGAGATTTCGAGCGCCTTCGTTTTGCACCCCAAGATCTTTGGCCACCTGGTTTAGTTCGATCACTTGTTGGGGTTGGTATGGTGCCAATTTTTGTAGATCCTTAAGATCATCACGGATGCTGATGCCAACCTTTTTTAACTTTTGTCCTTCGAATAATGATCTTAACGCAGTTGGAAAACCAATCTTGTTGAGTCTGAATAAGAAGACCTTCTCAGGGATAGCCACTTGCATTAAGGCCACTGAATGATAAACTCCCTTTCTAAAGACCGGCTTGGTCTCGGTATCAAAACCTAAGGCTGGATGGGCAATTATTTCTTTTATTGCTGGTTGTATTTCAAAAGATTTTTCCACAACCTCAATAGTACCTTCATACCCTTGCAATGGTAACTGGTTAACTTCCTGCTTTAGTATTTTCTTTACAAACATCTAAACCAATGCTTCCGCTTGTGCTACTTCTTGTTTCTCATCTTTCGAATAGTACCGTATCTTAATTCCTATATATCCATAGATCATGGTCATAAAGGGGCTAATCAGATTAAAGAAACAGAAAGGTAGATAGGTAAGGGTCGCCACTCCCAAGATTGAAGCTTGAGTAGCACCACAGGTGTTCCATGGAATGAGAACAGATGTGACGGTACCAGAATCTTCCAAGG
>JBPCUG010000485.1:0-4359 GCA_051011275.1 Cyclobacteriaceae bacterium
GCATAAGGCGGGCCATTCTGTTAGCATAAGTACAATATATTTCGTAGTTGGGCTAATGATATCCGGGGGCTGATGCGGGGAACTTCTAGGGAAGCCCGTTTTGCCTGCGAGGGTATTTCTTCCTGGATTCTAAGCCAGATTTAGTTTGGCACCCATATTGCATTGCAACTAGAATGCACAAAGTACTGGTAATCATTTTATTGCTGATTTTTGGTTCAAGTTTGGTTGGTGAGGCACAGTCCCCTTCCATAACTTACGTTAGCTCCTTTTACAAAACCACTGCCGGTGCAATTGGCCCAAGCGGCATCATTGCGACCACTACCTACGATTTGAAAATCAATTCCCATAAAACTATCATACTAGATGATGCAGTTATTTCCGGTTTAAGAATTATGGGTGACGGAATACTCATACCCACCAGCAAGGAAGGAACAATAGAATTCCAGATCCGTGTTTTTCATCACCAGAAGGATACCGTTTGGTATAATGGCGAACTAAAATTTCAAGGTATTTCAGTTCCAACAAAGACTTACGAAGCCTCCGAATCGTACCAAAATAAGGAGTATCCTGCCGTTGTCCTTTTCTTAAGAAGTGGCGGATCAAAACACACAGTTGTTAAGGAGAGGTTTGATCAAGAGCATAGTCAGTATAACAAATGATCATGCTTAGTATTAAATCCTATCTGGTTATTTCAGTCGAGTGAGACCTAGTTGTCGCCTATCCTTGTGTACAGCGAGCTGCTCACTGCTCTATCTCAGGTCTTTCGACACACCAAGCTCCTTCTTGCAAGCATTTGCAACATGATAGAAAGACATTGGGAAAATAGCTAAAGTAAAAAGTCCCTTATTTCGCGTACCAGCTGAACCGAGATGATGTATACTTATAATGTAAATTTAATATTAGCTCGCAGAGAATTAAAGCCAAGTATCGGTCCCATGATATTTAAATCAAGTTCCCAAATATCAATCTTATAATCCATTTGATTCGTTATCTTAGCATTTAAATAAATAACTTCTGAACCGTATGCTCAAATCTACACTATTACTCTTAGGCTCGCTACTCTTAGTTATTTTCGCTTGTCAGCCTAACCAGGAAAAAACTGCGCTACAACCTGAAGAAACCGAGAAAGAAAAGAAGAAAGTGACCATCAAGGATGTGGACCAGGGAATTAGGGCCAATATTGCAGCCAGGACCAAAGATGGAGGAGGTTATTTCAATTTTCAAAAAGATACGCTAGACCTCAGTTTGAAACTTGTACGGGTGCATACAGAATACCTTTCAATCCTGGGACGCAACGAGTTTTTTGCCTGCGTGGATCTGGCTACAGAAAATGGAGACGTATATGATATGGATTTTTTCCTAACAGGAGCTCCAGGCGATATGCAGGTGACCAAGACTGATTTGCATAAGCTCAATGGTAAACCTTATTATACCTGGAAAAAAGGCAAGGATAAAACCTGGTTTACGGTTCCGGTGCAAAATGCGTCTAATGATCTACTTGGCGTGTTGGAAGGCAAGGACCAATTTACTTTTACCTATGAGGTACAGTTGCCTGAAATATCAGGGCCAGCAAACATATGGCTGCCGGTAGCTCAGAGCGATCGCTTTCAAACCATTGATTTAGTTTCTTTGGAAGCGCCGGGCAAACAAGAGATGATAAAGGACGATGAGTATGGCAATACCATCATGTATCTTCAGTTGCTTCCGGAACATAGCAGCCAGAAAATAATCATGAATTATCAGGTGGAGCGAAAAGAAAAAGCAGCCTACCAGGAACAGCATACCAATATTGAAAAATACCTCGAAGCTTCAACCCTGATGCCGGTGGGTGATCGTTTCAGTACCATTGCCGATGAAGTAATTAGGGAAAAGCAAGCCAATAGCCCGCTCACCAAAGCAAGAGCCCTCTACGACTACATTATTGATAATATGCGCTACGCCAAAGAAGGCACTTATGGCACCGGAGATGCCAATTATGCCTGTGATTCAAAGTCAGGGAATTGCACGGAGTTTCACTCCTTCTTCATTTCTTTGGCCAGGTCGGCTGGAATACCGGCCCGTTTTGCCGTTGGAGCAGCCATTCCTTCCGAACGGAATGATGGAGAAGTGGACGGATATCATTGCTGGGCGGAATTCTATGCCGAGGGCAAATGGTGGCCGGTTGATATCAGCGAAGCAAATAAGTATACCCCTTTGGCAACTTACTACTTCGGACATCATCCGGCTAACCGCATAGAATTTAGTCAAGGCAGGGATCTTGCTCCTGACCCAACACCGCAGTCAGGACCAATAAACTTTTTGGCCTATCCGGTCTTGGAAATCGAAGGTAAACCAGGTTACGCAAAGACTACATTGTCATTTAACAGAGTGAACCTGGGTAGTTAAGATCATCTTAGGTCCCGACCGTGTCTTCTTCTTCTCCTTCTGGATGCTCTTCACCTTCCGGATGTTCTTCACCTTCGGCTTCTTCACCTTCAGGATGCTCCTCGCCTTCAGGATGTTCTTCACCGTCAGCAGAAGCTTCAGTATTTTCTGATCCTTTGTCTGCAGAAGTACAAGAGCTGAGGGTCATACCCATAAAAAATAAAAGTGCCATTGCTACAACGGCCAATGATTTAAACTTATTCAAGATAGAAGTCATAATTACTTTCAGTTTAAAGTTTAGCAATTCTTGAGGGTAAAGATAGCAGTTATTTAGTAAAAGCGAAGATTTTCTTTACAGGCCTAGTTTCTAATTGTGTTCTGAAGAAGAGACTCTTAAGCTGTTTGTAATCTGCTAGATAGTACGAGAAGCCGGCGCATATATAGGTGGATCAGAACTACTTGCGAGCATTAATTGCAATGCAAATTAATAAATCAACACAATTGGAAGTTGGATGTTGTTCTGTCGGATTTACACTCAAATAGAAAACATTCATTTACACTAGCAGCGGTCCCTCCCACTTTTAAAGAGCATCGGCGTGAAAGGCATCTCGCAAACAATAAATAATATTACGGATATCCTCAGTCCTTAAGGCTTAAAAATACCTGGGACTGAGCATTGTTCTCCTGGTGTACCGCAAGCGATAATTCAACATGAGCTCGTGAGATCCGGAATTAACCCGTCTTAAATCGGTCGTGTTAGCGAAGTCGTATGAATAACCTAACAGCAATTCCGGTGTCAATTGCACCTCCAAAAGTGCGTCAATATCGGCAAACGAACGCCAGCTGAGTCCAAGCCAAAGAACATCATTGAACAAAAAACTTCCGTTTACGTCCAATTCTATAGGTGCTCCAGCTACTGCTTTTAATAATAAGTTAGGCTTAAATTTTACGTTTCGGTTAAGCTCAAATACGTAGCCACCGGTAAGAAAATAGTGGCGTCTTTGCCGGGCATCGGAATCCACTCCCACTACGGACTCATTTAATCCGTTACTGATTAACTGTGGTATAGAGAATCCTAGATAATATTTTTTTGAGTAGTAATATACCCCTGCTCCAAAGTTAGGTAAGAATTTGCTCACGTTGGCTCCAAAAACCTGACTACCCCCTTGATCGGTCGAGAGCTGAGTAAAATCAGCTTGATAGCTCGTAAACCCTGCCTGAAGGCCAAGAGAAAGCTTTCCCTTTTCTGTAGGTATCCGATAAGCGTAAGAAGCATTTACTCCTATTTGATTAAATACGGAGATCTTGTCACGAATAACTTGCAAGCCAAGGCCAATATTCTTTTTATTGATCGGGCTATGGATCGAGAAGGTTTGGGTGTTCGGGGCGCCGTCTATTCCACTCCATTGATCTCTAGCTAGCAAGGTCAAACTTACTGATTCGTGGCTTCCAGCATAAGCCGGATTCAAGGCTAGCCCATTAAACATGTACTGGGTAAACATCACCTCTTGCTGTGCCATACCTTGGTAGGCCAAACATATTCCGAAAATCAAACAAAATATTCTAATCCTCATTGTCTTTTTGCTAAACCTTAACGCATAAATACCACATATCCACTTCTGACTTTGCTGCCATCTCCTAAATCCACCACATAGAAGTAGGTACCATCAGGTACTTGCTTATTTCCAATAATAATGCCTTCGTTTGCCTCTCCCCTCCAAGCTCTTGAAGCATTGTCATAGCCCTTGGTTTCGTAAACCAGGTTGCCCCATCTATTGTAAATACTTACTTTGTTGCTAGGATATTTTTCAATTCCCTGAATCTTCCAATAGTCGGACTCTCGTGGTGTGAATCCACTAAAGAACTCCAAATCAGGTTCTTGGGCCGGATCGAATGTCAAAGCAATGGTCTGAGTAGTAGTACCCCCATTGGCATCAGTGGTAGTGATGTCCAACATATAAGTGCCATCAACCAGTAATGTAGGATCACTGACAG
>JBPCUG010000486.1:0-2739 GCA_051011275.1 Cyclobacteriaceae bacterium
AAAATGATGCGCCATTGTGTACTGAGCTTTAAACGTGAAAACACAATTAGGAGGAACCATAAGTAACCCCCAATTTTTAGTGGAGCCCAGGAGTCACCTTTAAGTTCGTGTGGGCTGATGAGCCCCAAACCAGCATAAAATACCATTAGTACCAGGGCGATTGAAGCAATGATCCCATGCCATTTGGGACCAACCAGTCCATATAGGATATGGCCGCCATCAAGTTGGCCAATAGGCGTAAGATTGAGAGCGGTAAAAAACAGTGCGAGAAATCCGGCAAAAAGCCAAGGGTAATGATACATTTCATACTTATTGGGGATGAGAGACTTATCGGTTACTACATAGGTTTCGAAAAACTTGAAAAGTAAGTTGCTCCCCACATAAACTAATGGGTATTCGACATTTTCCTGATTCAATTCCGGAGGCACCCAAGCCTCTCTACTGGTAGTATCGCTCGCCACATGCCGTAATGAATCTTCAGTCAAAAGTTGCTGGAACAAAATAGAATCCTGTGCAAGCAAATGCTCCGCTTCATACACATGATCGGCAAACTCCGATCCGTATTGCTCATATTCCGGATGGATCTGAAAGAGGTATTCCTGCTCTGGCAAATGAGTAAATCCATAAAACAATACACCAATGGAAACCACAAAGCCAGCTAAAGGCCCGGCGATCCCAATATCGAAGTTAACCCTCCTGGAACTGATCCGTTCCTTGATACGAATCACCGCCCCAAAAGTGCCAATCGATGGTACAAGGGCCAGCCAAAAAGGAATGAAATAAGGCAATGAGGTTTTTACCTTATGCCATCGGGCCGTAAAATAATGACCAAATTCATGAGTGGTTAAGAAGGCAAGAAAGGGAAGTGAAAAACCAAGCCCGGCTAAAAAATCATCTATGGTATAGCTAGGCGAGGTGATGTATTTGCTAAAGGTCCACTCACCTCCGGCTAAGGTTGTAGTAACCAAAGTAGCAAGAAAGAGGCCCAAATGAATGGCGGCGGTTTTTGTTTTAGGCCCCATTAAAATGATCGATTAAGATTTGGGGCGAGGTAACATGTAACGTTTGTAACCCAAGTGCGTCCGCACTAACCACGTTTTCATGAAAATCGTCAATAAAAAGTGTAGCCTCCGGTGACAACTGATGAGTCCTTATCAACTGGGTGAATATTTCCGGTTCCGGCTTGCGTTGGCCCATTTTATGCGAATAGTAAATTGTATCAAAAAAGGATTCAAATGCAGACCAGCCGTACGCTTTTTCAACGATTTGTTCGAATTGCTGGATATGGATCTCGTTGGTATTGCTTAAAACAAACAAACGGTATCGGGGAGCTAGATGTTCCAAAAGACGAAAACGTTCTTTAGGAATATCAACTAAGATCCCATTCCACAGGTCATCCACTTGTTCATCCGGCCATTCTGTGTTGAATAGAGCCCTTAGTTGCTCGCGAAAGACACGAGAGGTGATCTGTCCTTTTTCGTAGTGCAGAAAGATATCACTTTGATCGATTAGGGCCTGGACCTCCTCAGGTGAAGTGTCCGTAAGTTGGGCCACTTTCCTCCTGACAGCATCCAAATCAATATCGATGATCACATTTCCCAGATCGAAAATGATATTTTGTAGGTCCTCCAAAGCGATTTTTATTGTGTATTAGCCTGCAAATATGTAACATTGCAATCCTAATTTCAAGGTTATTAGTTCTTAGTTCTTGATTCTTGGTTCATAGTTCTAATACAACCAAATCATTAAGGTAAAATGATATAACGAAAAGATCACACTCACACTCAATTCGGGCCCTTAGCTCAGTTGGTTAGAGCACCTGACTCATAATCAGGTGGCCGCTGGTTCGAGCCCAGCAGGGCCCACAAGGGTCGGCTTTTGGCCGATCCTTTCTTCTTATAGAGGATCACGGTTAAAAATATATTCGACCTGGTAATCAGAGACCCCTTTTTTATTTAATCGTTCGTCATTCCTGGCGAGCATAGCGGAGACCAGGAATCCCCTGAATAGCCTTACCAAACTAAAAGGTGACACGCACACTCACACCCAAACTCAACTAGGAGATTCCGGCTCGAAGCGAGAGGAATATCAATCTTATTTATCCCAGGCAAAGCCTTTGAGGTAGGTTGCAAAATTCTCAGGCCGGAATGACGTTTTAATGATTTTATTCTAATTGATAATCAAATCCACACCCAAACTCTCGCTCACACCCGATTACGGCTTTACTATTTGCGCCGGTGCCTTTTTTCCGAAAGGTATAGTTATCCCCAACCAGGGAAAGGCAACAAAAGTATCCACCCCAATAGGGATGAATGCGCCGAAGTCAAGGCCCGCTTTACCAATGATCCTTCTTCCACCCAGGGAAATAAGCCCTACTTGCTCTAAACCGGAATTGATAAAATAGTTTTCGGTCAGAAAATAGCCTCGTGGACCCGTGCGTATCAAGGCGCTAACCGTGATTGTGGGTGTATTTGCTATTTCGCCGCCGGCAAAACCCCAACCTAAGCCCACGCTCACGTTCTTGTCTCGTGAACCAAAAGTGGATAAGCCGTAGAGGACCCCAAAGCCGCTGTCCTCCTGACCAATTACGGTTCCCAACACCGCTCCTCCCCCTACATTTAACTTGTCTTTAGTAATGGGTATGGAAAACTTGGGAGTGATCCATACCGGAGTGGGTGCACCGGCAAACAAGAATAATGGCACCAGTCCCAGACCAACGGAAACGTTATCCGTTACGCC